>JAJXVP010000129.1 GCA_021782055.1 bacterium
CACTAGACGAAGGAGGCAGGTTTTCTTGAGCTGGACAGGATTCGAACCTGTGACCCATGCCTTAAAAGGGCATTGCTCTACCTGCTGAGCTACCAGCCCACGGAACGGAAGCCAATATAGGCGAAACACGAGGAAGTGTCAACCGCCGTGAAAAAAACTTTAGGATGCCTCACGAACTCAGAACCTGAGGGCTGTTTCCACCGAGATGCCCGGTTTGGCTAAGACACCCGCATATTGTCCCAATTCGTCGGAATAGATCGAGGCGTTGATATCCACAACGGCCATTTTTATCCCGAAGCCAAAGGTGAAATACCCCTGGTTAAGGCCGGCACGAACGGAAAGAAACTTCAGAAAGGTGACTTGTCCACCTAAGTGTAACCAAGTCCAAAACGACGGTTGGGTAAAACTGTCTTCTAAGGGGATCTGCAAGTCTGCTTCTAAGCGAGGGTCAATGATGCCTTGCCGGGCGCCCATATCGGGTTTCCAGGAGCCCCCGACGCCAATAACCATGGGTATACGGTAAGTAGTGGTGGGGGCTGTGCCTGTCGGCGAAACAAAGCCAAGCGTTTGAGTGACCTGCCCCAGGGTTGTTTGATGAAAGTTAAAAACGGTGCTACCAATATCGCGAAGGACAAAACCTGCCGTCCAGCTACCGGTCTTGGTCATACCAAAGTCCAAGATGGCCCCCCAGTCCCAACCGATGCCAAAACCATTATAGACGGGAATGGAACTCAGGTTCGCCGAGCTACCAAGAACATCGGTGAGACCAACAGAATCTGTGTACGTCCGTTGCATGGGACGGGTGTCGAGGCCAATGTGGAGCTTTGCCCATTTTAGGTCAAAAGGTACGCTGTACCCTATAACCATCCCCAAAGTTTCATCAATTGTGCCGGTGGTGCTGAGAAGGTTTTGCCCTTTAGCCCAACTGTCTTCTTGCAAGGCTACCGCTAACCCCAAATTGTTGCCGACCCAACCAATGCCGGCGTTCACGCTCTCGCCAATTCCATATTGTGAGACGAGGTTTTGTATAAACGTCGCAGAACTATTCAGCGAGGTGGCATTAAGATTTTGAAAAGCGCTGAGGTTGTTCAAGACCGAGCTAGCTTGAGTGGGCGAGGCATTGAGTGTCCCTTGAACTGACAAGAGGGTGATCGTGAGAGGGGAGCGCGAAAACCCCGCAGGGTTGGTAAACAACGCATCATAGCCGTCGGCAACGGCCGTAAACGCTCGACCCTGAGCGGTGACAATGGGACTGACCGGCGCAAACGGCGGTAAAAAAACCTGGTTTTGCGCCCAAGCAGAAAGAGCAAGGGACGAAAAACCAGCAATAAGGAAAATGCGCCGCAAAAAGACCATGAAATACTCCCTTAAAACTTTAGAGTCGGGGCCATGGTCGTAATGTACGAGTAGGTCCCAGAATTGGTGGTGTTGTTAAACGCGTTGGCTAGGTCGGTAGCTTGAGTGGAGAGTGTCGAAGTGTTGATCAAAGCCGTGTTCCCCGTAGCGATAAACTGAGCCGCCGTGGTGGTAGAGCCCCCAGCGGCGGCAACCAAAACATTTGCCACGGCGGCGACGGCGCCGATTTGTGCTAAGTCCGTTTTGTTTGTGGAACCATAAAAGGCCGTTGAGTTCCCGCCAGAAGTAGTATTCAGGGCGGAATAAATGTTGGATATCGCCACAAGATTGTTAAGGGTCGAAGTGATTTGGGTGGGTGTTTGACCGGCAAACAGACTCTGGGCTGTGCTGAGCGCCGTTGTGGGGGAGCTGAGAGTACTAAGGCTGTTGCTAGAGGTTAAACTGGTTAGGCTATTCAAAACATTCGATACGACCGCCCCGGTACTGGTACCGTAAGTGGCTACTTGAATAAGGGTTTGTTCGGCCAAAAGTTTGTCGCTTGTCGATGAAGAAGGGCTGGTAATAACAGACATCAAATTGCTGGCAACCGCAGTTGCGGCCGCAGGGTCGCTTTGCAACTGCGAGTAAAATCCGGGCTGTTGGGTTAAGTTGCTGATTTGTGCAACGGACGCCGACTGTAACGCCGACGCATTCAGGGCCGCGGGAGGATCAACATTCTTAAAAAGGTTGCCGTCGAAAACCTGCGAGCAGGAGGTGAGGTCTAAGACGCTGAGAAGGATTATGAGCGCAATCCCTATGAGCGTTCTTGTGCGTCTAAACATTTTGGCACCTCCTAGTCACAATATAGAGCATGGTCAGGGGGTTTTCCAGACCCTAGCGGTTTGATAAATTGACCCCATGGAGATTATACGCTATCCGGCGGACATCCTTCGCCAAAAGACTGAAGCCATTACGCAGATTGACCAAGGAACTGCCGACCTGGCCGCCGCCATGCTGACAACGATGGTCGAAGGCCATGGGATTGGTCTGGCTGGCCCTCAGGTTGGACAACTGCTGTCGCTTTTTGTGGCGCAAGATGAAAACGGTAAGCCGTACGTGTTTATCAACCCGGAAATTACCGGAACCAGCCTTGAAACTGTGGGTTACGAAGAAGGCTGCCTTTCGTTACCCGGCATTTATGAAGAAGTGATTCGCCCCGAAGCTGTCCAGATCCAGGCCTGGAACGAAAAAGGCCGATTTTTTAAAATGGAATGTTCAGGCCTTTTAGCTCGGGTGGTTCAGCATGAGCTTGATCACCTTAAAGGGACTTTGTTCATCGACTATTTGACTCCGCCCAAGCGCGAGCGCTTATTGAAGCTCTACGAAAAGAAAAGTCGACAGTGAGATCGGCATTGAGAGATTTATGAAAATCCTTTTTGCGGCCACACCTGAAATCGCCGTTCCTTGCCTGGGGCCTTTGTCGCAGAACGCCGAGGTTGAAGTTTTGACGAATCTCGATGCCCCGGCTGGAAGGTCGGGACAGCTTCGCGCCTCACCGGTAAAAGTGGCTGCTTTAGAGTTGGGGTTAAAAGTCCACCAGCCGAGCCGTCTCGACGCTGAATTTCGCGCCTCCCTGAAAGGTTTTGATCTTTTAGTGAGTTTTGCTTATGGGAAAATCTTTGGTCCCCGCTTTTTAGAGTTGTTCCCTTGGGGCGGACTCAACGTGCATCCCTCCCTTTTACCGCGCTGGCGGGGGGCCTCACCCCTGACGGCGGCGATACTTGCCGGTGATCTAGAAACGGGAATCTGTGTCCAAACCCTAGCCCTTGGTATGGATGAAGGCGATCTCGTGGGGTGTCTGAAGCGACCTTTAGAGGGCACCGAAACGACTGAAAGCCTGACAGAGTGGGCCTCTAAAGCGGCCCCCGGCTTATTGCTGACGGCCGTGGCCAGGCTAGCCTCGGGGGAACGTCAGTTCACCCCTCAACAGGGTGAGGCCGTCTACTGCCAAAAAATTTCAAAAGAAGACGGCCTCATTGACTGGAAAAAATCTGCGCATGAGTTAGAGGCACAGGTGAGGGCGTTTACGCCCTGGCCCGCCTCATGGACCTTTTGGCGTGGCCAAACCCTGACTTTGCGTCAGGTCCGTGTGCTCGACGGAGAAAAAACGGCCGACCCAGGCCGCGTTCTTGCGCTAGACAAGTCGGAAGGGATTTTGGTACAAACAGGAAGCGGCCTTTTGGCGCTCCGCGAGCTCCAGCTGGCGGGAAAAAAAACACTGGATTTCCGAAGTTTTGCAAATGGGACCCGTGACTTTGTGGGTTCCCTTCTCGGAGAAGAAACATGAAATTGCCTTTGCCGCGCCGAAAGACGCCAAAATCTCCTTGGTTCCGTGACTTTCTGGTCAAAATTTTACCAACTAAGGCAGATGATCCTGAGACTCAGCTGTATAAAAAAGTTGCTTACGTTGTTGTGGGCATGATTTTCCTAACCTTTGTGCTTGCCTTTGTCGTTTTCGCCTTTAGTCTGCGGGGGCGTGAGGAAACCATGGTTCCCAAAGTCGTAGGTGAAGATGCCATTACAGCAATTCAAGAACTTCAAGACAAAGCACTTATTCCGCGCATCCAAACTCAGTATTCCAATGACCCCCGTCAAAAGGGGACAGTCGTAAGCCAGGACCCGCAAGGGGGAATTTTGGTTCGCGAGGGTCGAAAAATCACCCTTTGGGTTTCGAAAGGTGCGGTCATCGACAAAGTTGAGAATTATCTTGGCCAAAACCTGAATGATGTTGAGCTTCACTTACGATCGTTGTTTGCTACGCAAACTCAGGCTATTGTTAAGGTAGAAAACACACCAACCTATGTTTGGGACTCAGCACCAGAAGGGACCATCCTCCAGCAAAAGCCTGCTCCCGGCACCCCAATTACCGGGGATTTAACCTTACATTTTGTTATAAGTCGTGGTCCACGTGGTCAGATGGTGGTGTTGGGTTCCTATGTCGGTCAAGATTATCTGAGCGTGATGAACCAGCTGGCTTCACAAAGCATTCCCTTTGTCTTTAAGACCCGAAGTGCCGAAGGAAATGAACAGCCTGGGCGGGTGGTGGCGCAAGACCCTGCGCCGACCGTACAAATTCCCCGAGGGACCTCAGTAACCCTGACGATGACCCAGCCGAAAGATCTGCCGCAGGGGTCTGTCTTTGGCTTGTTCCAGGCGAATTTGCCACAGTATCCCATCCTGGTTTCTCTAAAACTTGAAGATCGCAAGAGCAATGGCGATTCGACAGTCATTGTCGAAATGAAACACCCTGGCGGCCCGATCGCGGTTCCCTATGTTGCCCCCCTTGGTGATACTCTGGTGTTATCCATCCTTGGTAAGGATATTTTGACTCAGACCGTAGGTAACGGAAAAGCTCCCGTCGCTGTCCCCTGAGTTCTAAAGTCGTGAATCTGGTAAACCCCTGGGGAGGCACCATCCTCCATCGAGAGATAACGTCCTCAACCATGGAGGACGCCCGCTTGCTAGAAGATTCTGGTGCTCCCGGGGGTAGTGTTGTTTGGGCGGACTTTCAGACCGAGGGACGAGGCCGTTTGGCAGAACGTCGCTGGGTTTCGCCTCCTGGCGGGGCCCTGTTGGCAACCTTCTTTTGGCACGAACAGCAGTTTCGAGTTCCCCAGTTTGCTCCCTCATTGCTTGTGGCTTTGGGGGTAGTTGACTGGTTGTGCCAATATCCCGTTCCAGGTCGCTTTTGTGTCAAATGGCCTAACGATGTGCTTTATGAAGCTCCTGAGCCTGGGTTTGAAGCCTTTAAACTGGCGGGTATTTTAACAATTGTCCGTTGGCGAAGTAAAACACGAAGCATTCACGTTGGAGTTGGTGTTAACCTTCAACCCCCGCCCGAAGGTTTGTATCGCCGTGCGGCTGGGTCCCTTGCGGCACTGGATATAACGCTGACGCCTTCAGCCGCCTTGCAACAGCTTATGTTTGCGCTTGAGCAAGCGTTTCAAGACCCTGATCCGAGGTGTCGTCTTGAGACGCATTTGTGGAAACGGGGAGATGAGGCGACTTGGGAAGCCCCTTCGGGAGAAAAGCTCACAGGTGTAGTGGAGGGCCTTACTGTTGAAGGTCATTTGCTTCTTAGGACAGCGGCCGGAATGCGGACGGTGACGTCGGGTGAATAACTAGGTTGACCCCGTGAGCAGGGCTAGCTTTTGGTGAGTTTTGCTCAACCAAGTGGCAAGGTCGAACTTGCGTTTGAGTCCCGAGGCGGTCATGGAACGGATTGTCCCCCAAACGGCACGTTCACCCCAAGGCCTGTCATGTTTACCAAAGCACCAAGCCACACCTGCCCACGAATTGGGGTCATGACCGTCCAACGACCAGCGGTTATTGAGGGTAATTGCGGTTTGAAACCCCTCTTCAGGTGAAGCTGACCATTCCAGAAACTTTTTTCCCCAGTACATCCTGAGGTATCCCGGCATTTGCCCGGTCGTTTTGAGAAGGTTCTGGCAGGCATTCCACACTTCGTCATGGGTATGAGCGTCGTCCCAAGACTTTTCCTGGTAAACGACTTCGCGTGGATCGGTCTGATGGGCTTTCAAGGTCGCTTGGGCCCAGCTTGGAAGGCCTTCGAAGCGCTGATACAGGGGCTGATAAAAAACAAAATTGATAGACAATTCGCGCCGGACAAAGACTTCATCAAGAAATTCGGCGCGCGGGTCGGTGCCGGCGGGGGCAAAACCGGCGTGGGGCTTCCAAAGTCCTTCGCTTTGAAGGTCTCGTAGCAGGGTGATGGGGCTAATAAACCCAAAACGAAGGTATGGCGACAAACCAGATTGAAGGTCCAGCAAAGGGTCATTTCTCTGGCCGTACCGCGACAGTTTGCGCGCCAAAAAATCTTGCCAGCGAGCTTGTGCGGCCAGTTCGCCTGGAGCAAGCGGTCTGTTCGTCGGTGCCTCATGCGTTTTTGCGATGTCGAGGGGGGTGAACCCCCACTCAGCGATTTGTGAGGCTAGCTCGGGGCCTCCATCCGATACTTCACCGACGACGGCGTGTTCAGGGCTTCTTTGGTGAAGCACTTTCCAAAGTTTTGGACGAAAGGTAGCGGCGGACCATTCTTCTTTGGGACTGGCAGATTTAACCGGGACTGTAACGTTATCTTCGACTCCTATGAGCGGAACGGAACATAAGCGCGCCACATCTCGGCGAAGCTGGCGTTGTTCCAGGGTGTACGAACGATCCAAGACGACAAACGCCGCCTTTTGCGCCGCTTTTGGCAGGATTACCCTGGGGTCACCTCTCAAAACGACAAGGGTTAAGCCCTGAGCCAGTAATTGCTGAGCTGTCAACGCTAAACCTTGTTCATAAAACTGCTGAGCCAACCGAGGCTGTTTCTCCAGGGGGTCTTGCACCGTAATGATGGCAAGCCTCCGGTTTTCTTGATGCGCCTGGGCGGCTGCCCAGCTCAAGGCAAAATTGTCGGTTAGCCGGGGTGAGGCTTGCATCCAATACAGAACCGGACCTTTGCCCTTCGAACGTTCTGTCCCCCAAAAACTTAACCGGTCAGGGTCCATGACTAATGCAGGTGCTTGTGGCATAGTCTGAAGGTACCGCTGTGGCCTAGAATCGGACAAGTCGAATTCTGTTTGCGCACAATTTGAATCGGTTTGATAGCGGCTTTGCTTGACGCCGCTGGAGCAATACCGTTTAATGAAAGGATGAAAATTCAGCCCTCGAGTAAAACCTTATACGCCATTATGCTAAGCCTTGGCGGCGGTTACACGCTTTTTGCCCTGGTTACAGCGGTATTTCACCTAGGAATTCCTCAAGCGGTGTTCAAAGAGCTTTCCTTGTGGGTGTTTATGGCTGTGGCAGTATTATTCTTCTATAATCGCCAAGTGCAAAAAAAAGAGGCCGCCAAAAAAGCCGAAGAGGAAGAAAAAGCAGCCGAAGCAAAATCTTCCGAGCCCCAGGATATCCCACCCTCTTCCTAAGATCTGTAACCCAATGATCTGTTAGTAGATGCCTGTCAGATTTGCTCAAGTCCCAAAAAGCAAAAAGCCGACTGTCCAAGTACAACCTGAACTTGTCAGGGAAATCCGTATCCCGGCGGTCCAGGAAGGGATTTTAACGTGCCGGAAGTCGGCTTTTTGACGCGAATCGCGAAAAGGTTCC
>JAJXVP010000130.1 GCA_021782055.1 bacterium
AGGGGTTGACGGAATAATCCGAAAATATCGTTATGAAACCGTTCAGGCTCCTGTTGCCCTTTTTGGCCTTGTTAGTCTTTTCTTGTGCCACACCTCCACCTCCAAAAGCGCCCAAAGAAAGCCTTCTAGACTTGGTTGAAAACCAAAACCTGGCAAAAATCCGTGAAATTTTTGGTTTGAATACCAACGTCGACAGTGTCGATGCCCAAGGACGATCGGCCCTTCACATTGCTGCCGAAAAAGACCTTTCAGATATTGCGGCTGTTTTACTTTCACGCGGGGCAAGCGTCGACCTGAAAGACAAAGAGGGTAAAACGCCCCTCATGTTGGCGGTAGAGCACAATGCCATTAAAACGATTCCGTTGCTGGTGCAGTACAAAGCCTCTCTCTTTATGAAGGATAAAAAAGGACGTTCCCCCTTCCAAACGGCCTTAGATCAAAACCCTTCCCTGTTGCCACTTTTAGTCACAAAAGACAACATCGGCTCCACCGACCAAGAGGGCAATACCCCCCTCCACTGGGCGGCCTCACGCGGCAGTGTAGCCTTAGTGCAAAAATTTCTCGCCTTAGGTGCCGACCCTTCACAGCGCAACAAAGCAGGGTTAACTCCCGCCGACCTAGCCCTGCAGTTTCCCCAAAGTGCATCGCATGCTGAAATTGCTTGGGATTTGTTCCGAAAAGGCGCACCCGTTCCCTTGCAAAATGACCTGGTATACTTTGGTCGTGCTGGCATAGCCGACGATGTATCCCTGCCGTTAGATTTAGGAACAACACCGTTGCACTACGCGGCAGCTCATGGTCAAACGGGCATCGTCGAGTTTTTAGTCAAAAAAGGTGCCGTCGTTGACGCGCGTGATTTTGCCGGGAACACCCCTCTTCATAAAGCCCTTGAAAATGGCCAACTGAAAACTGCTGCCGTTCTCATTAAACTGGGTGCCGATGTTAACCTCAGAGATTTCAACAACAACACTGCTTTACACCTGGCAATGACATCGCCGCATCCGGAACAAGCTGCTCGCTTGCTTTTAGAACACAAAGCCGACCCTAATTTAAAAAACAACTTTGGCAACACCCCCCTTCACCTCGTTGTTTCGCTTAACCTGTCTGATTCTCTGTTGAAATTGCTTTTAGAGCACGGGGCCGATATCAATGCCCGAAATAAGATGGGCGAGACCCCTCTCTTTGATGCGGTTCAACGCAAAGAAAAGGCCTTGGCCTTGGCCCTGCGACTGGCGGGAGCCAACATCTTTGCCGTCAATAACGCCGATCTTTCGCCTGTGCGGTTGGCAGTTCGCATGGGCCAAGAGGTTCTTTCTTGGCTGGTCGATAAATCCAATATTGGTGTTCAGGATGACAACGGGAATACCGCGTTGCATTTAGCGGTGATGGCGGGCAATTACCTGGACTCCGTCAACTACCTTTTACAGCAGGGCGCCGATCCCAATGTCCGTAATAAACAAGGGCAAAGTCCCCTGCACTTGGCCATTGCTCAGGGTAACCTACAAGAGGCACAACTTCTCCTTGCCAAAGGTGCCGACCTCTTTTTGGTTGATAATCAATCGGTGACGCCTCTTCAATTAGCTTTTCAGTCTCCGCTCGCTTTTCAAGAAAATTTTTTCACCTCAGCTGTCGTCAACCTGCAGGATTCTTCGCTTGACACCCCCTTGTTTTACGCCATTGACGGCAATCTTCCCCAAGAGGTAACCCTCTTGCTTCAAAAGGGTGCCAGCTTAACGATGGCCAATTTGTTAGGGAATACCCCCCTGCACGAAGCGGTCCGCCAGGGCAGTCCGACGCTGGTTAGCATCCTGTTACAAGCGGGGGCCAGCCCAGCGGCCGTGGACAAAGCGGGGAACACACCACTCCAAGACTTGATTTGGGTGTCGGCAGACCAACCAGCGCTGGGAAATCTTCTTTTAGCCGCAGGAGCCAACCTTGAGGCCAAGAATCTCGAAGGTCGTACCGTACTCGATCAAGCGGTTCGCCGAGGTGAGACCGCCCTGGTAAAATACCTCTTAAGCAAAAACGCCAACCCCAATGCCTCGGATATCAGCGGACGCACCCCTGTTTTTGAAGCGGTGCTCAACGGTCAAACCGATCTTTTGGCAGAGCTTTTGCGCCATGGCGGTCGGGTCTGGCAACGCGATATTACCGGTGCTACCCCCCTGCATTTTGCCGCCTCGCAAGGGAATGAAAGTGCCATCCGTCTGTTGATTCAGCAAGGAGCTGACCCTTTTGCCGAAAACCGCGATGGTGCTTCGCCCACCTCGTTAGCCCTTCGCTCAGGCCCGACGGCTTGGAAGGCCTTTTTTACCACCGATAATGTGAACAATCAAAATAACCTGGGACGTACCGCCTTACACTTGGCTGTTCTAACAGGAGCGCCAGCGGCGGCTATCAAAATGCTCTTAAGCTTGGGAGCCGACCCTAGTATCCGTGATAAAAACGGTCAGACGCCGTTAGATTTAGCCAAAAAGCTGAATAAGCAAGATTTGGTCGCCGCTTTAGAAGAAAGCACCGCCGTACCGAGCCCAAGCTCGGCTACGGGTCCAGGTTCTTCCAAGTAGCCCCTGTTAGGGTTCGAAAAAAGCAGGAATGCCGGTGGGCCCCGCTGGCATTCCTGGTGTGGCATACGCCCTCTCCCTGCAAAGTCACCAAAAAGACAAGACTATCTTGATCACAGTCCAGACGAATCTCGCGAATTTTGAGGTAGTCGCCGCTGGTAGCGCCTTTCACCCAAAGCTCCTGGCGGCTGGTACTCCAAAACGTCGCCAAGCCTGATTCTAGCGTGTTCTGCCAGGCTTGCTCATTACTCCAGGCCAGCATAAGAACTTCGCGGGACTCGTAATCTTGTACCACGACTGGTAGTAGACCTCCGCGTTTTTGAAAATCTGGCGTATCCTCTTTGGCGAGTTCAACTTTGGGCATAATCTCCTCCTCCTTTACCCAGTTCTCGGTCTCGGAGCCGTGATTTTAAGCGTTCTAGCTCGACTTCTAACTGTTGGATTTTTCTTTTGAGCCTCTCGGTTTCTTTTAGCCTCTCGGTTTCATCTTGCTCGGCTGTTTCTAGGGGAACCACAGGCTTTTCCGGGGCGAGGTGTGTCTTGATCTGATCTAGCGAGGCCCCTTCCTGCAATTCTCTTGTCATTTCGCGCCGTTTCTCGGGGTTTCGCTCCGACGCGAGTAATTTCATGGCGTCGTAGCCAAAGGTGGTTGGAAGGTCCCATTGGTAGGCGGTCACCGTCGTTTGCGCCGTCGCGCGTGGTAAGCCAAGAATACGGTCGCGGTAATCTTCGAAGGGCAGACCACGTTGCTGACACAGCTCGAAGGCCTGCGACAAAAGCTGACCAAATTCTTTCATTAAATCGCCCTGGGGCTTTAAATACTTCTCTTTCAGCTCGCGGGTTAACTTTACAAAGTCCGGGTCGGTAGAAAAAACATCCTGGTACCAGCCGTCCCTTGTGGCCTGCTGAAGTAAATCATGAAAGATCGACCAGAAGTGCGTTGTATGGGACCTTGCCGTCCGGGGGCGTTGCGGGGAACAAAAATGAACATGGTGGGCAAACTCATGAACGGCCGTGTACAACAGTTCTTGTTCGGTCTTGAAGTTCCGATTATGCAAAAGAATTTCAGCGCTATCGGGTTTGTAGAGCCCGTGAACTTTGCGGCTAGCTTTTCCTGTTAAGATCACTTGAAAATCTGGCACTTGTGGCCGTAAAGAACGAAGCAAATTTTTGATTTGGTCTTGATTCATGCTAAGCCCATTTTTACCATACCGATTTTTCTTTCACCTCGCAACAGGCGTATATTTAGCGTATGAAAGCTACAGCGATTGTCGGCGCCAGCCCAAAAAAGGACCGCTACGCCCATATGGCCCAAGAAAACCTCTTAGAACGAGGTTACGAGGTCATCCCGATTAACCCCGGCTATTCCGAGATTGACGGCCTTCCAACCAAGACTCTTGGCGAGTTGGCCACAGTGGATACCGTAACCTTGTATGTCTCGGCCCGTTTTCAACAAGGGTTAGAAGAAGAGCTTTTGCGGCTAAGGCCACGAAGGGTCATCTTCAACCCCGGAACCGAGAACCCAGAGCTTAAGGCTAGGTTAGAACAAGAGGGTTTGGTTTGCCTGAACGCTTGTACGCTGGTCCTTTTACGAACCGGGCAGTACGAAAAATCTTAAGGCCTCCTGCAGTTCATTTGAACTTTTTCGTTGGCCGGAGTAAACTGAAGGTATGGCAAATATATCGGTCATTTGGGATATCGAAAACGTCACACCGCCTTCCAACAATTCGCTTTTTCTTGACGCTCTGTGGGAATACGCGGAAAACCTTGGCCGAGTTGTTGCCGCAAAAGCCTACGCGGACTGGAGCAGTCCCGGTTTTCAAAAGTTAGCCCTTCAGCTCAAAAAATACCATTTTTATCTTGTCCACGTCCCCAGTGAACGAAAAAAGAAGAACTCTGTTGATATTCAGCTTGTTTCGGACACGTTAGAGATTCTCAATCTTTACGGCCACATTGATACAATTGTTTTGGTTACCGGCGACAGCGATTTTCGTCCTCTTCTGTTAACACTAAGGCGAGCCGGCAAGATTACCCATGTTGTTTGCGATATTAAAACGGCCTCGCAGGAACTTTTGGCTATCGCCGACAGCTTTGTTGATTACCGAGATATTCTTCCCGATGAGGGCGACGAGGAGCCAGGAACTTCGGCACCGGACGCCCCCTCGCCCGACTATTGGTTTTCGGCGCTGGCCGAAACAGTGGGCATTTTAGCTTCTGAGGGCAAACCCGCCCACCTAGGAACCGTCAAAATTCGCATGAAAATGCTCAACCCTAATTTTGATGAACACCACTTGGGCTACAATAAATGGAGTGATTTTATTTCGGCGGCTGTTAAGCGCCGGGTTGTTCAGCTGTCCGAAAAAGAGGGCAATCCCTTTTTGACCCTTCCTGAAGTTCCCGAAGCCAAAGATAAGGGTGTTTTACAAAAGGGGCTCAAGGCCCTGGTCGAAAGTCTCAAAGAGCTTGATGGCGGTAAAGAGGCCCAATTCCACGAGTACAGCGTTGTCTCAAGCCGCCTGCGTGAAAAAAAGGTCGACACCAAAGCGTTGGGCTTTTCGCAATTTAAGCGGTTCATCCAGGCGGCGGATGTTCGGGGTTTGGTCGAAACTCGTTCGGAAGGCGTCAGCCATTACGTAAGACTTCTAAGCCATTAAGGAAACTTTTTACAGGAGTGCTTCTATGTTTGAGCAAGTTGATTTTACCGCGGTACCGGGGACCAAAACCGAGCACGATATCGCCATCTTAGCTTTGTCCACCTGCGGCTTTTGTAAGCGCGGCATGGAGTTCCTGCAAGCGCAGCACTTTGCCTATCGCTTCATCTACCTCGACCTTATCCCTCCCGAACTTAAGCAACAGGTCAAGGAAGAATTTAAAACTAAGTTTCAATCGAGCTTGTCCTATCCTGCCTTGGTCCTTGACCGTCAAAAAATGACGATAGGCTTTATTAAACGGCATTGGGAAGAACTCTTGGGTATCCCCACCGAAGAAATACCCGAAGTTTTGCCCAGCGATGGAACCGAGGTCGATTGATGAATTGGAATGAAGGTGACGCGGGTAAAACTTATGCCGCGCAGGTAGCTAGTCACCGAGGTTGGGTGGTCAACCCTGACCAGGACCTGACCGCTCATGTCACACAAAGTTTGGCGCAAATAGCCCGCGGCAAAGGCAAACCGTACTGCCCCTGCCGCGATGCCGAGGGCCAAGAAGCCGATCACGACATTGTCTGTCCGTGTAAATATGCCACTCAGGATATCCAAGAATACGGTCAGTGCTTTTGTGGTTTGTTTCTTTCCCCTTTAAAAGACCCTGCCGAAGTGACTTCGATTCCCGAGCGACGACCAGAACCCGAAGACCGTTAGGTCCTGGCTAGTAGTGTGCTCGGTACTCGTCGATCACACAAACAAGGACGTTCCCGTCCCTTACCACGGCGCCCCCCCAAGCCTGCCAGTGGGGTTCTAAAAGGAGCTCTCGGTGCTTGGGACTTTTACGCCAAGCTTGCCAAATTCTTTGCCAGAGGGGACCAGCCCCTACAACTTCTCCGTACTCTCCGGGAGGTAGCCCCGCCTCACCAGCGCGTTGGGCCACATCTCGCCCCTGGGCATCGCGATGCGAAAGAACTCCACGGCGGATTAAATCTTGAGCATGAGCCAAAGCAAACGCCGCCAGGCTTGGTGACCATTCCGGCAAACTCTTAAGCTCGGGAAAGACCTCAAGGCGCTCGGTTCGCCAGGCCTTTTCGGTCAAAGGTAAGGGGGGTTGCGCAGATGCGGTGCCAATCATGACAAAGCCCACCAAAAGCAACAAACCCCAACGATAGTTGTGTCTCATGAGAAGACAAGATACTCCCTTTAAAAGACTTTGTCCGCCAGGTTAACCACTCGCCCTCAGGGTATTCTTGACTTTTTAGCTTTTCGGGGCTAAATTCGGGCCATTCCCCGTTCCTTAAGGAAGTGTAAAGATGAGTGAAACCTCCTGGTCCTCGCGTCAGACGGCAACCTGGAAAACCAAAGTTGGTCTGGCAGAAATGCTCAAAGGCGGCGTCATTATGGACGTTACCAATGCGAGCGAAGCCAAGATCGCTGAAGAAGCTGGCGCCATTGCGGTAATGGCTCTGGAGCGCGTGCCTGCCGATATTCGCGTCCAAGGCGGCGTAGCCCGTATGTCTGACCCGAAGATGATTCAGGAGATTCAGAAATCTGTCAGTATTCCCGTCATGGCAAAGTGCCGAATTGGTCACTTTGTCGAAGCGCAGATTCTTGAAGCTTTAGATGTCGATTTTATCGATGAAAGCGAAGTTTTGACTCCTGCTGATGACGAATTTCATGTTGACAAGCACGGTTTTAAAGTTCCCTTTGTCTGTGGTTGCCGTGATTTAGGCGAAGCTCTGCGCCGCATTGGCGAAGGTGCCGCTCTGATTCGCACCAAGGGTGAAGCAGGAACGGGAAACGTGATCGAAGCCGTTCGTCACATGCGGACACTCATGGGACAAATTCGACAATTAACCAGAACCCCCCGTGAAGAACTCATGACCTTTGCCAAGAACTTGGGGGCCCCGTATGACCTGGTCGTTGAAGTTTCTCAAACGGGTAAGCTCCCTGTTCCTAACTTTTCGGCGGGTGGTGTAGCTACTCCGGCAGATGCGGCTTTAATGATGCAGTTAGGTGCCGAGACGGTCTTTGTTGGCTCGGGGATTTTTAAATCTGCTGACCCCAAGAGACGAGCTAAGGCCATTGTCGAAGCCGTGGCGTCGTACAAAGACCCCAAAAAGCTGGCCGAGATTTCGTACGATTTAGGCGAATCGATTCCCGGCGTTGATGTACGCCAGCTCAATGACACCCAAAAGTTGGCACTGCGGGGTTGGTAATGAAACCAATAGGGGTTCTAGGCCTTCAGGGGGGGTATGACCCCCACCTGAGGAT
>JAJXVP010000131.1 GCA_021782055.1 bacterium
ATAGGATGAACTGAGGTTTCTTGCAAATATTCTCGCTGAAATTTACAATCTTTCTTATGCCAGAAACACGTTTAGAAGCCGATTCCATGGGGAACATCCCCGTAGAGGCCTCCCGCTACTGGGGGGCCCAGACCGAACGCGCCCGGTTGAACTTTCAAGTTTCACCGTATCGCGCTCCGCAACCTTTTCTTAGGGCGTTGTGCGCCGTCAAGGGGGCCTACGCCCAAGCCAACCAAGAGTTAGGAGTTTTGGATCACCGTTTGGCCTTGGCGGTTTTGCAAGCCGCCCGTGAAGCCCAAGAGGGTAACTTTGACGAAGAGTTCCCCCTCGATGTGTTTCAGACAGGGAGCGGCACCAGCTGGAACATGAATGCAAACGAAGTTTTGGCGGGCCGCGCCAACGAGATCCTCACGGGTAAACGAGGGGGAAAGGCCCCCGTGCACCCCAACGATCATGTGAACGCAGGGCAATCGTCGAACGATGTGATTCCTGCGGTTCTGAATATTTCGTGCCGTTTAGAAACAGAACGGCTTTGCCAGGCCCTAGAAGGGCTGGCTGTGGCGTTTGAATCCAAAGCGAACGAGTTTTCGACCGTGATCAAACTGGGGCGGACGCACCTGCAAGATGCCGTTCCCATGACGCTGGGGCAAGAAGTCGGGGCTTGGGCCCGCCAAGTACGGCTGGCGGTCGAGCGGCTACGTGGGGTTTACCCCCACCTCGAAGAGCTGGCCTTGGGCGGTACGGCCCTAGGTACGGGCCTTAATGCTCCCGCCGCTCTGGCGCCCCGAGCGATTGCTCAGCTGGCACAACTGTACGGCGTTCCTTTTCGTCAGGCCGAAAATCTCTTTGAAGCGATTTCGGCGCGGGATGCTCAGGTGGAGCTGATGGGTGCCCTCAACAGCACGGCGGTTTCGCTGATGAAAATTGGTAATGACTTGCGGCTTTTGTCCAGCGGACCTCGGACAGGGTTTGGCGAAGTTCTGCTTCCCAGCCTTCAGCCAGGAAGTTCCATCATGCCCGGCAAGGTGAACCCTGTCATGCTCGAGGTTTTGATTCAAGCTTGTGCGCACGTGATGGGCGTGGCGGTAACGGCGACCATTGCCGGACAAAACTCGCCGCTTCAGCTGAACATCATGATGCCTCTGCTGGCGCACGAAATCTTATCGTCGTTAGATTTGCTGACCCGAACGGTTCAGGCTGTCAACGACAGGTGCATTCAAGGGTTGGTGGCCGACCGACAACACTGTGAAGCGCAAGTCGAGCGCTCCCTGGCGTTAGTGACAGCCTTGGCTCCCGTTATTGGGTATGACAAAGCGGCGCAAGTTTCTAAGACGGCACTGGCCTCGGGAAAGACTTTACGCGAGGTTTTGCGGGACGAGGGGCTCCTTACCGGCGACGTCGAAGCGTTACTCGACCCTCGAACGATGCTGGGCCCCGGGCAACAGGCATGAGGTTAGGGCACCTGCTTTTTGCAGGGCTTATGACGTTCTTAGGGGTAGGTTCGGTCGAGGGGCAATCTGTGCTTCAGTGGAAGGGGCTAACGCTCGCCACGTACAACGATAACTCGCCGTATCTGTACTGGACCCCTGACGGCAACCTTAATGTCGGCGTTGGCCGGGGGGCCGACGACCAATTTACGGCGGGTGGGTTGGTCAGCGCGCAGGCGAAAGTACGCTCTCGTTGGGCAGACGCTCTGAGTCTGTCACTCAACTATGCCCTGTATACTGACGACCAGTATTACAGTATTGGGGCAATAGGGGTTCCTACGCATCCGGCTTGGCGCGAAGATGTGTTGTCGTTTTTGACGCAGACGCAAAAAGTTTTCGGCCCCTGGTCGCTGTACACGGGGGCAGGGGTTCTGCTTCGGGGCAACCTGGGGGGCCAGACCCTTCAAGATTCGGTACACCTGACCATCAACGATCAGACCTTCAACCTCCCCTATGCCTCGTTTGGTATCGGGCCGCTAGTGAGCGCCGGGGTGTCGTACGACGCCTGGGCCTTTCGCTACCGCCAGTGGTCGGGGCAGGTCAGTGGGTGGGTTCGTGGGGTTTGGGATGTGCTGGGGGTGGGCAACTCTCAAGCGGATTTTTTGGCTCGGGCACAGATTTTTACGGGAGCGGTGAGCTTTGATCTGAGTGCCGGGTGGCGTGCCTCGCACCCCGGCGTCGAAGCGTTTTTAGCATCAATGTATTCGGGCGGCTTTTTTGAAGACGCCAGCCTGAACTTTGACTTGGGCGGCTTTTCGTTCCGCGCCGGGTACGCGGTGAACCCCTATGGCGCGGCACCTATTTCGCAATACCCGGCGTATCATGACATGAACCAGGAGTTCCACTGGTCGGTGACCTGGGGAACGGAGGACCCGCTTCCGTGGATCCTCCGGTTTTACCCTTAAAAGTGGGGCTCGCGCTTCTTTTCGATCTTACAGGCAGTTTTCGATGATGCGTACCAGAAGAACGCCTTCGATGGCCTTCAGTTCATCCTTGAGGTCCGCGGGCAGAGCACCCGACAGGTCGATGATGTTGTAGGCGACTTCGCCCTTGTTGCGGTTGAGCATGTCGTCGATGTTGAGCTTGTGTTTGGCCAACACGGCGGTAATCTGACCCACCATGTTCGGGACGTTCTTGTTGGCAATGGTCAGGCGGGTCTTGCCCGTCGGTGCCATCTCGGCGGCGGGAAAGTTCACGCTGTTCTTAATGTTGCCCCGTTCCAGGTAATCGCGGATTTCATCGGCGGCCATGACAGCGCAGTTGTCCTCGGCTTCGGGGGTCGAAGCGCCCAGGTGGGGAATACAGATGATGCCTTCCACGCCCAAAAGCTCTTCTTCGGGCAGGTCGGTGATATACCCACCCAAGCGGCCCGACGCCAGCTCGGCCTTCATCGCCGCATTGTCCACGAGGCCCGAGCGGCTCAGGTTGATGATGCGAGCCCCTTTCTTGGTGCGAGCCAGGCGTTCTTTGTTGAACAGACCCTTGGTTTCGGGGGTTAGGGGAACGTGGATGGTGATGTAATCGGATTCAGCGACCAGAGCGTCTAGGCTAGCGGCTTTGCGGACGTTGGTGTTGAGCTTCCAGGCGGCTTCGATGCTCAGGTAGGGGTCGTAGCCAATGACGGTCATGCCCAAGGCAACGGCGGCGTTGGCCGTCAGGACACCCACGGCACCCAGGCCGATGACACCCAGGGTCTTGCCCTGAATCTCGGGGCCGACAAACTGGGCCTTGCCCTTTTCGACCAGCTCGGGAACTTCGTCACCCTTGCCTTTGAGGGCCTGTGTCCAGGCTAGACCCTGAACAATCTTGCGGCTAGAGAGCAACATGGCGGCAAGCACCAGCTCTTTGACGGCGTTGGCATTGGCGCCGGGGGTGTTGAACACCACGATGCCCTTTTCGGTGCATTTGGCGATCGGAATGTTGTTGGTGCCGGCGCCGGCGCGGGCGATGGCCATCAGGCTTGTGGGCAGGTCGAGGTTGTGCATGTCCTGACTGCGGACAAGGATGGCGTCGGGGTTGACGATTTCGCTGGCGGTTTCGTAGTTGTCGCGGGGTAAGCGGTCCAAGCCGCAGGCGGCGATCTTGTTTAAAGTTTGAATCTTATACATGGGGTACTCCTTGTTAGGCGTTGTTCTTCTCAAAGGCTTTCAGGAAATCGACCAGCTTTTTTACGCCGTCGACGGGCATAGCGTTGTAGATACTGGCACGCATTCCGCCCACGGAACGGTGTCCGGCGAGGTTCACCAAGCCCACGGCTTCGGATTCTTTCACAAACTTCTTGTTCATGGCTTCGCCGGCTTCGGCCTCGGTGATGCGGGTCAAGAAAGGCACGTTCATCAGTGAGCGGTCTTTTTTCTCGACGGGGCTGTAAAAGAACTTGGACTGATCCAGGTAGTCGTACAGGATCTTGGCTTTTTCAGCGTTGCGAGCGAAAAGCGCCTTTGTTCCGCCGTTTTCTTTGATCCACTCAAGGACCAGACCAACGATATAAATCGAGTAGCACGGCGGGGTATTGAACATCGAGCCACTGTCGGCATGAACTTTAAAGTCGAGCATCGCGGGGAGCCCGGCGGGAATGCGGTCCATAAAATCTTTGCGGACGATGGTCAAGTTGACGCCGGCAGGTCCCAAGTTCTTTTGGGCACCAGCAAAAACCAGGGCGAACTTGTTGATGTCCAGCGGTTCAGAAAGAATGCCAGAAGAAATATCGGCAATTAAAGGAACCTTGACGTCGGGCAGGGTGTGGTACTGGGTACCTTCGATGGTGTTGTTGTAGCAGATATAAAAGTAGTCAGCCTCGGGGTCGGTGCCCGTGATGGGGGGCAGATAAGACCACTTCTTGTCTTTTGAAGAACCGACAACGTTGGCCTTGCCCAGCTTGGCGGCCTCTTCGACAGCCTTTTGGCTCCAGGCACCGGTTTGAACAAAATCAGCCTTTTTGTTCTTAGTCATGAAGTTGAGGGGAATCATGTGGAACTGGAGACTGGCTCCGCCTTGAAGGAACAGCACATGGTAGTCGTCGCTGACCCCCAAAATTTCGCGGGTTAGGTCTTCGGTCTTTTTAATGATGCTTTCGTACTGTTTGGAGCGGTGACTCATCTCCATTACCGACTGGCCAGAGCCGTTCCAATCGAGCATCTCTTCGGCGGCCTTCTTGAGGACGGGCTCGGGCAGCATGGACGGCCCGGCGGAAAAGTTAAAAACGCGTGCCATGATCAGCACCTCCTGAAAGCGAGTATACGGACCCGAAGGCTCCCCGTCGAGCAACCTGTTAAATTTTTAACAGGTTAACAACACTCCTTGAGCTCGTTTACAAAAGGCGTTCTTTCTTCTATGGTTCGTCCAGGGGGCGATCATGTCGAAACTTGTCGTGGCGTTAGCGGGTTTGGGGACCATTGGCACAGGTCTGGCCCGGCTTTTGGCCGAAAATTCTGCGGCACAAGAACGGTTGGTGCTAAAATCCGTTCTAGTTCGTGACGCCAGTAAACCTCGTCCGTTCCTACCGGCTTCGGCGCGGCTGGTGACCAACCTCGAAGACGTGATTGGTGATCCCGAAATTGATATTGTGGTCGAATTGTGGGGAGGCGTGGATGCCGCGCTACTGTTGTGCCGAAGCGCTTTGGCGGCGGGCAAGCACGTAGTTACTGCCAATAAAAACCTCCTCGCTGAAAAGGGTCCCGAATTGTTTGCCCTGGCCCGCGAAAAAGGGGTGACTATCGGGTTCGAAGCCAGCGTTTGTGCCGGTATTCCCATTATTCGTGTCTTGCGCGAGGCCCTTCGTGCCGAGCGCATCCTTTCGGTAGAAGGCATTGTAAATGGCACGACAAATTATATCCTTACCCGCATGAGCGAAGCGCACGTCTCGTATGACGAAGCCTTGAAAGAAGCTCAGGAGAAGGGCTACGCCGAACCAGACCCCACCTATGACGTTACTGGTAAGGACGCCGCCTGCAAGGCCGGAATCTTGGCCAGTCTGGCTTTTGGCAGCTTTGTCGATACCCAGCGTATTCCCACCAGCGGTATTTCGACTCTTGATGCCGAAGACGTGCGTCAGGCTGAAGCGATGGGGTACCGTATCAAGCTGATCGCGGCGGGCAGACGCACCGCCTCGGGGGCCTTGGATGTTGAGGTAGCTCCCGTGTTGTTGCCTCATGATCACCCGTTGGCTTCGGTTCGCCTTGAGTACAACGCCGTCTTGGTCGAAAGTCAGGGCCTGGGCCGAACCGTGTATTCTGGAAAGGGAGCGGGGCCCGCCCCCACGGCGGTGTCGCTGTTAGCCGATTTGCTTGATGCGGCCGAGGGGCGCGCCCTCCCGGCCGACGGCTCAGGCTTTACGGCTAAGCCTGCCGCTCTTGAACCTCCTCGTGACCAGATTGACCGCTACTATGTGCACCTGTGTGTTCCCGACAAGCCCGGGGTGCTAGCCAAGGTTGCCGGTGTTTTGGCTGCTAGTCATGTCAGCCTTGCCAGTGTGCTTCAGCCCGAGGCTGAACCGGATGCCCAAAGCTTCATCCCTTTGATTATGACCACCCACCGGGCCCGCCGCGAAAACCTTGATGCGGCCCTTACGGAACTAAAAAAAGAAAACTGGGGCAAGCAGGTCGTCCTACGGATTCAGGACCGCTAACATGGCCGAAACCCTTTTAAACTTTCACGGAATCGAAGAGACCCTTAAAGAGCCGCCCGCCGGAGCCGCCTTGTACCTCGGTAAGCGTCATGCCCGGACCGAAGCTTTGGCCGAGCTGGCACGAAAAGGCAAGGTAGCCGTTCAGGTTTTGCCCGAAGAAGAGTTTCGGCGTCGCTTTGGTCCAGACGCGCGTGGGGCGGCGCTGGTGTTGCCCGAGGGGCGAAAGACCCGCGAAACCACCTTAGAGAGTGTTTTGTCCAGTGTTGGCGAAAAGGCCCTGGTGGTGTTGTTGGATGGGGTCACCGACCCGCAGAACTACGGGGCGATTTTGCGCAGTGCCGACCAGTTTGGGGCCGACTTGGTGGTGCTGCCGGCTCGACGATCGGCTTCGGACACGCCGGCCGTGTATGCCGCCAGCGCCGGAGCGGCTGCCTGGGTTCCGCATGCCATTGTTCCTAACTTGGCGCGAGCCTTGGAACAGCTCAAACAGGCAGGTTTTTGGGTGTACGGTGCCGATATGAACGGGGTGAAAGCCCCACAGGCGGGAATGACCGGAAAAGTAGCGCTAGTGCTGGGTGCCGAGGGCAAGGGGTTGTCACGGCTGGTTCGCGAGTTATGCGACGTGATTGTTTCGATTCCCACCCGGGGACGCCTCGACAGCTTGAATGTTTCGGTTGCCGCTGGGGTTTTAATGTACGAGGTTCGCCGCGCCGACTAGACGAAACCTCGTGCCTAGTGTATGTCTCCTCCACGGAGGCAGACTTTGGGTGTCAAAAAAGGACTTTTGAGTCTTTTCTTAGGAAGTATTTGCGGGCTTGGCGCTGTGGCGGCCGGCCCTGTCTTGATCTTGGATTACCACACCTTTTTAGGGACGAAAACCTCGACCCTTGACTATAGTGATAAGGTTATGGGGGAACAGCTGGACCGCATGAAGGCGATGGGCTTTCAGTTTGTTACCCTGCCAGACGCGATCGCGGGAAAAACCGGCCCACGGCTCTCGATTGTTTTGACGATCGATGATGGAAACCACAGCATTTTCCAGGCCATGCATAAGGTGTTTGAACCTCGGTATCTGAAACCGTTTCTCTTCATCTACCCCCATGCCATCGATCGGAGCCGTTTCACCATCACTTCGGCCCGTGTTCACGAGTTAGAAAAAGAAGGCTTTTTGTTTGGGGCTCATGGCTACTACCACCTCCCGATGACCGAACATGCCTGGCGGACGAACCCTGAACAGGTTCGTCACGAGGCCCTGTGGCCAGCCGAACCGCTGACCAAGATCTTGGGCTACCGACCAACGATGTTTGCCTACCCGTATGGGTTTGCCCCGCCGGCAGTTCAAAAGCTC
>JAJXVP010000132.1 GCA_021782055.1 bacterium
ACTAAGGGAAGACCCTTATTCTCAGGGAATACCGTCATTAAGAAAAAAACTTATGAAGGAATATAACGAATCCTAGAAGGGCCAGAAGGTAAACGGCCAAGATCACAATCGTGGTAATCCCATAAAACTTGACGAGTTTTCGAAAATTCACGGCAAAAAGTTCTAAATTCGCGGCTGAGGAATCCACCTTGTAGATTTTCGAAGCTTTGGCCATTCGCATGAGAAAGCGTAGCGGAATAAACATCACGACTGCAATCATCACATAGAAAATACCCAAATACGGCATAAACCGTTGACGGATAGTATCCCCCAAGCCCTGAGAGTTATGAACAAGACCAAAAATAAAGAGACCAATTCCCACGAGGATGAGAAGACTCAGACCAATATAGCCTAGAATCCCCAAAAACCTTAACCAGGGAGCAGATTGACCTAAAGCCTCGCGCGTTTTGACGCTGACTTGAGCCCCTTCTACCAGGGCTACAGCTGTCGTTTCATTTTCTTGAGACATCATTCACCTCTTAGGCTCAGTATCGTGCCACTTTCCCAAGAACGCAAGAACTAAAGGTCTTGGGATTGTTAAACTCGGAGTTTAACTGAGCCAGATAATCTTCGAGAACTTGACCTAACCCTGGCGGACGATCCAACGAGCCTTTAAGGGCAACCTATCCCAAGTTGATGCTAATCGATGGCCCATCCTGCCTCCAAAAGCTCGTCAATGGATGAAAAATGCGCAAGCAGTTGATCATTTTCATGGGAGCGAATCGGGTATTCATCATTTAGGCAATCTGCCAGGGTAATATATCCGGAAGGGCCTTGAAAATTCTTTAGACACACCCCTTTTCGTCCCAACCGTTCCGCCAATAGAAAAACTCCGGGGGGCATATTATAAAGGATATCTCGGGTTTGAGATTGCAATTCTTGGCTCCAAGTCGTTTTCATCGTAAACTCCTGTATTCCCAGCTTAGCTGACATGCTGTCAATAATTTTCAGCACTAAAGCTTACGAGGGAGCATCGATGTCCATGAGGGTATACGGGTGTATAACTCCCTGAGAGTCCTCCCACTGAGCTTTAGAATCTGCGAGAGGATGGTGGTCAAAGTACACTAAAGCGGCTAAAGCATTACGAAATTCTGAGCCATGATTCGCACGGGTTTCCATCACGGCATCCGTTTCTGGTCCACAATACCAGGAGCCATCATGAATGTACTTTCTTAACAAGGTCTTAAGACCCCACCAGTACACGCCATACCGCTTGTAAGCAGACGGATGTTTCCGTAGCATTGCGGCTGTCGACTGGGCCGCTCTGGCGGGGTAATCCTCTGGCGCCGTTTTTACCCTAGCCGCATAGTCATCCATGTCTTGTTCAGAATAATAACCACTACTCATACTTTCCTCCTCACGCTTGATTCCCTAAAAACCTCTTGGGTTTGTGACTAACTTTCAGAAGTTTTTTCTTTGGTTGACTGGGGAAATTTTCTTGCGAAAGTGCTTCAGCAAACATAGCTAAGGTAGAGGCCTCTTCATTTATGATTTGGTCAATCCTTTCCAAGGTTTGTGCCAGATCTAAACTAGCAATTTCGTCTGCAGAAAGTTTTTTGAGGTGGATATTCTTGTACATTGCCATCTTCTGTTCCTCCGCTTCTAGAAAATAGAACACGGATTGAAACATAGTTTCAGCAAAGTCCACTTCAAGTGAAAATCCTTTATTTCACAGCTGGTCGTAGGCTTCACGAGCCGCTTTGAGGTTACGTTCCAACTGCTCGGCCTCTTCGAGTTCTTCCTGACAATCGGGACAGCGATAAAACTCAACCTCATAGGTGATGGACTTCCCGTTTTCTTCCATGCTTTCTTGCTGACGAATCAGAGTCATAACTTTAAGAGCCTGACAAGTCGGGCAATAAATTTCTTCGTTCATGACGCCAAGCCTAGTACTTTAGGTCACCCACTTCAAGACTTTGGAAAAGCCTTAGACGCCATAGTTTGAATGGCTTCTCGCCATTGACGCACCAACTCGTCGGGGCTTAAAGGTTCTGCGAAAGGGCCCCAACGTAAGATTTCTCCTAAAATTTCTGAATAATGCTTGCCTTGAGATTGGACCCGCAAAGTCACATCTGCGTAAGCTTCTGTGACAGCAAGACGAAACCAAGGAACACCTGGGACGTACGATTTTTGCTCAAACCGTTCCGTAGCGTATTGTTTCGCCTCCCCCGTGTAACGAATGGTGACAGCTTCTCCGGGTTTTGGATCAAAAGGATCCGTAATCCAAAAGGTTCCCCACAACTCGGTCACCAAATGACGCAGGGTACGAAAGGTCGCGGCGGGATACTTTTCGGCCTCAACACCTTTTTGGCGCGTAATATTCTGAACTCGGCTCAAATTGTATTGTAAAAGGATGTTTCCCGCTAAGGCCAATAAATACCAAGCCCCATCACAGTTTACCACCAAAAGAGGAGAGACCTCACAGGGATGTCGCGGCGGCTTGGGTTCTACGAGGAGCTTTTCATGGGCTTCAACCGCATCTAGGATTTCTCGAATAAGACGGTAGTCTAATTTCCATGCCGCTGTATTTTTAAAAATCACCGGACCTAGGCGTTCTTCATGAACTTCAAGTTCGTTGGCTAGTAATTTGACAATTCGAGGAGAAGGAAACGGCATCAAACTCTGTGACTGATTGATCGCATTGAGCAAAGGCAAAAAGTTCAATCCTTCAGCATCAGGAACTTGTGACCATTCAGCTTGGCTGATCGGGTGAATCACCGTATAAACACCTTTTTCAGCTTTTAAAAAATCCGACTCAGCAGAGCCAGGCTGAAAAAGGGGTAAAATTTGTTCTCGCAAGACCGCAACGTGATTGAGAAATCTACGATCGTTTCGCACTTCTTGGGCAGGTTCTTCAGGGCGGAATTCTTCGGCCCACTCGTCGTATAGAAACCTCCCCTCTTGTTTGAGTTGATCTAACATCCACAAAAGGGATCTGACGGTTTCTAAATTGGCAGACATAAAAACACACCTCTTGTCATAAGCTTGAAATTCCAAGCTTACACCGTCAAGAGGAAAAAAAGAACAATTTAGGGAATTTGGTGGCAGAGGGACTTGAACCCCCGACCGAGCGGATATGAGCCGCTTGCTCTACCGTCTGAGCTATGCCACCTCAACAGCGCGGTCAAATTACCAGAATCTTTTTTTTTCGTCAAGCTCGGAAAATCTACTTACGCTTGCCAAAGGGAAAAAATCTACGCTAAAATAACCTAACTCATGCCGGCGTCTACATCGAAAGGGGATTTTTTCCCTCAGGTACTGAACAGCATCAAGGAAAGAGCCCGAAATGATTCGTGGCTAACCGTTCTGCATACTGGGTTTTCCTCTCTGTCAGACGACCTTTTGACTACTTATATAGCCCTCAGGGTTTACCTCAAACAACAATCCCAAGAGAATCTTTGCGGTGCCCTAGAAGAGTTTGAGCCTCAACTCGCTAACCTCGTGAGTGCTCAACCTACAGGGTCTCCCCCTACGTCCCTTCGTAAAGTCCGTGCGCTGTTTTTAAAAACAGAACACCCTGAAATTCAAAGTGGTCATGACTTAGATATAGGGGCCTATTTTCAAGCTCGTTTTGATAAAAATCTAGAATTGGCTCGAAAACTTTATCAAAGGCTTTCTACCAAGTATCCCGAAGCTGAAAGCCGCGCGACTTTGTTAAGATGGCATCGGACTGCTCATGCCCTCTTTGCTCCTTTGTTTTCCCGACTTACAGAAGAACTGGCCGACCGTTCCCTCGAATCGATTCGCCGTACCATTCTTTACATTCTACAATGTTTCGGCTCAGGTCCCAGGGGGAAAAACTGGTCCTTATTAGAACCTATCCGCACCGCCTTAAGGGCCTTACCTCCTTCTAAAGCACGAGCAGCCCAAGTCTTAGAACGTCTCAGGGCGTATTCTCAAGAAGCAGAATGGCATGTCCAAGAGTTTGCCTCCGTATGCGGAGTCTTACAAGATTACCTCGGGGATCATCTATTTGAGCGAAAAGAAATTCGCCTCGTCCTACCCAAAAGTCTAAGCGAACAAACCCAACGTCCATCCAAAGCCAAAGTTGTGACCATTGAGGTCGCTTCGGTGACTTTTACCGAACAAGACCTTAAAGAAATCTTGATCAACCCCAAAATTCAGGGCTTAGAAAACATTGCTTTAACCTATTGCTGGCAGTACTGGTTGAAGACCATTGATCCTGCCTTTGAAAATAAAGTTTCCGTTTACTCCGCTCGTCATCGAACCCCACACGCCGCGATCTATCAGATTATCAAAGATGGACAAGCTCGGGGTGTGGCCGATGAAGAAATCTTATATGCTATCTATGCCGTCGTAGCCCGGGATAGCCCCTACGAATACAACGTTCGCAAAGATATCTATATGCAGTCGGTGTGGCGCCGCATCAAACCGGGAGAACAAGCCAAGCCAGTGATTGAAGATACTCGAGCTTGGGCCGAGCAACTCATAAAAAAAGAAAAGCGGGAGCGGAAAGAACGACGAAAACGAGCCACCCTTTTGGTAGAACGTCAACGACAAGAAAAGCAAGAAGTACGCAAGGCCGCCGCTCAAGCCGTCCAACAAAAAAAGCAAGAAGAAGCCCAAGCACGCACACGGGCAGAAGCCAAAGTCGCTTTGATGCGCGAAGAAGACAAAAAACGGCGAGAACGTGCGCGACAAGCTCTAGCTACCCCTGACTTAACCTCGCACTGGACTAAGTATGACGGCACAGAACTCGAAGTTATCTCTATTAAAGATAGAATCGAGGCTATGCCAAATGGACGAGAAAAAAATCTTCATGTTCTGTTTCGAAGCCGCTTAGAAGAAACCATTCAGCTCTATCTGAAAGATTTTGCCGCCGAACACGGTCTCGACGTAAAAAACGTTCAAAACACCTTAGCGGTCCTCGCGATTAAAGATTTTATTTTAGCCAACTACAACGCCACATCCCGAAGCTGGATGCTTTCAAATGAACGGTTAAAAGTTCGTGACCTAGGTCTTGAAGTCAATGACGTTGAACCCATCGTCGAAAATTGTTTAGCCAGATTAGCTGATCCGCTCACGGTATAACCTACCTTAGGAGTTCTCATGCCGTCCTTTACCTACCGCTTTCGTGTGCGCCCTTACGACTGTGACGCCTACGGACATGTCAACAATGCCATCTACTTGAACTATTTAGAGACGGGCAGACTTGAAATGGTTCGTCACCAAGGTTTGTCTTATCAAGAACTTTTAGTACAAGGTTTTGGCATTTGGGTGGCAGAGGCTCAGTTAACATTTCTCACTCCGGCCCTTCCAGATCAAGAATTAGAATTAGAAATATTCCCCACGCGGATTGGTGGGGCAACAGTCGAGATGAGCCATCTCCTTAGACTTGTTGACGGGCCGTTAGTACTTAAAGCTCTTTTAAAATTAGCCGTTGTCACGACAGCCAATGGCCGGCCAGCTCGCTGGCCAGGGCCTTGGAAACAAGCCTTTGAAGCGCTTACAATAACTTCTCACGACGAGCTTCACTCAAAAACTGCGCATTCCAATAGGGCCGATTAACAAACTCTTGGCGCTCTGTCGGGTCTTCTATACAACTCGACAAGGTTTGTAATGACTTCAAGCCGCGACCCAAAATCGTAAGACGGTGAGCTTCATTATCGGAGTGCCGCTCGATCGCACGGTAATGCCACAGATAGATCCAAGGGGAAAAGCGGCTGAGTTCCATAAGAGATTTTCGGCTCAACAGTTCCTGAAAAGCCTCATGAGCTTCTGTTTTGAATCCTTTTAAGGAAGCGGCATGCGCCTTTAAAGCCATGAATAAAAGTTCTAACATTCCCCCCTCTGGAGAGGGCAACGCTTTATCTTCAGCCAGCGAATAGCCACTAGCAAAATTCAATCGATCACCTGTATAAGGTTGGACTTTCAGTTCTGCGGGGGCTTGGCGAAGCAATTCCCAGGCTCGTTCATGATCCCTTTGCAAGAGGGCGGACTCCGCACGATAAATACACGATTCAAGGCTATTCGTAGTTTCTAAGAAAAGCTTTTCAGCTTCTTCAAACCGATTCTGATACGCTAAACAGCGCCCAGCCCAAAGCCTGGCCAAAGTTCTGGCTTGCGGAATGGCGAACTCGGCAGCTTTTCGACTTAAGGATTGTAAGGTGTTTTCAGCTTCTTCATAGCGGCCCAATTCAAAACTTAACCTAGCCCGAAAAAACTGAAAGGCGGTGCTGTATTGGTGTAATCCACCTTTTAGGGCCAAAGGTTCCAGACGGTCAAGAATTTTTGAGGTTCCGGTTAACTGCCCCGCTAAAAAGCGGGCACAAGTATCCCAAAGCCCGGCCTGAACAATATGAAACGTATCCCCCCATTGTTCAGCCAATCGACCGGCCATTTCAAAGTATTCCCTACCCTCTTCATTTTTTTGACGCATTAACAAAGCCTGACCAATATCTATCCCCGCTCGGATTTCTAATTCCGGCTGATGACGTTCTTGTGCACCCGCCAAGGCTTTTTTTAACAAATGAAAACCTTCGGCTACCGAGGCTTGCAACAAATTCCAACGCCCCAATTGAAGTGTCCACTCTAGCACTGGCAAATTTTCTGTATTCGAAGAAAACCCCTTACGAAACGCCTCGAGGCTATCAGGCTTCCAAGTTTTTTCACTTTGATTCAAAGCAAAACGAAGTTTAAAAGCCGCACTAGTAAGAATCAGGCGCTCGCGGGCTTCTTCAACTGGTAAGGATTGCCACCGAGCCAACGACAAAAGCGGCAAAAAATCTCCTTCGCCACGATTAATTTTTTGACTGACGTATGCAGACAGAACTTCAAGAGCAAAGTCGTATTCTTGTCCTTTTAAGAGGACTTCCCAGACAACCTCCGACAAACGTTTTCCTTGCGCTTTCCAGGCTTCCCTCAGAAACTTACCTAATTGTGACGCTAACAGCTTACCTTCTTCCCCCAATTGTTGGGCCAACCGATCTTTAAAATCGGGACGAAGGGCTAAATTCCGCGTACCGAAGATTAAGTACCCTAAGGACTTTAGACTTTCCACTTTGTCACGAGTTACGGCAGCGTCTTCTCCAAAATACTCAAAAAAGCGTATTAAATCCGTCTCTCCCAACAACGATTGTCCGAGCAAAAAAACGTAATACACTTTTTGATGCGTGCTTCCCAAGGCCTCTAGAAGTAGCCAGGAGGGATCTTCTCCCACTGGACTTTTCCAGCGGCCTTCTTGCACCCCCCAAAACCAATGGGCTAGGGCGGCCCCCCGATCCTGGCAAGCTTTTAAAACGGATTCCGTGGGCAAATCCAGTCGCTCTATCCATTCTCGTCGGGCTCGTTCTTGTTCTAAACGGCTAAGAGTTAAGTTGGGAAAGGACCAAGAAACACTCGTCATCGTTGACAAAAACTCTGTTTCCCGA
>JAJXVP010000013.1 GCA_021782055.1 bacterium
TCAACATGAGGTAATGTCGAACATGACCTGAAGTCCTTGCCGGTTCTAACGGACGAAAGGAGCTTCATTTCTTCAGGGAGGGGGAAATGAACGATTTTTTTAAACGCTTTCTTGAGCAGATCAAGACACTTTGGGGAAAGTGGTCTTGGAATCAGCGGCTTATTTTGATTGGTGTCGCGGCCCTTGTTGTGGTCGGCGTCGTCGTCATGACCGTCGTTTCGGCTCAGCCATCACGGGTCGCACTCATCGGAGTTCCTATTAAGGATCCGAATGCCTTTTCTGCTATTACAGCGAAACTTGACGAACAGAATATCGAGTATACCACCACCCCTGATGGAAAAATCTACGTTGCAGACAACAAAACCGCGCGAAGGGCGCGGGCTATGTTGTTTCAGTATGACTTGATTCCCCATGGGATAGATCCGTGGTCAGTGTTTGACACGCAGAGCTGGACGACCACAGACTTTGAACGGGACATCAATAAGCAGAGGGCTCTCACAAAAGCTTTGGAAGAGCATATTGATTCCATTGACGGTATTGAAAGCTGTAGCATTCAATTAGCCATACCGAAAGACAGCTTATTCAAAGAAGATCAGAAGCCGGTGACGGCCAGTGTGCGAATAACCCCCGCCCCTGGGAGCGATATCACCACGAATCGCCGTAAGATCGAGGGCATCGTTAAGTTAATCACCTTTGCGGTAGAAGGCCTAAAACCCGACAATGTGGTGATTACTGACGATACGGGAGTCCAGCTCAATGACTTTGCTAATTCTGCCGGTGTCGATCGCTTGGAGCTAGGAAAGCGCGAGATGGAATTCAAACATCGGATGGAAATCCAATATACGAATACCATTTTGTCCGCTTTGCAGTCGATTTACACGCCAGATCGTGTTCGAATTGTCAAATTGGATTTAACTCTAAACACCGATAAAGAAACTTCGGATGTAGAAACTCACACTCCTATCATCATGCAACCGGCAAACCCCGATTTGCACGAGCCCGCACAAGTTGTTCCTTCGATAACACTTTCAGAATCTAACCGCAACGTCGACTTTCAAGGTACGGGTTTTAACCCCGAAGGACCACCGGGACAAGAAGGCCAGACGCCGCCAGCTTACAAAGATCTGTCAAATTTAGTGGGTAAGTACACTGATAAGTCCACCATTCAAAACAATGTCGTCAATACAGAAAAAGACAAGATTGAGAAGTCTCCTGTCTCGATTGCGAAGGTGTCGATCGGCGTGGCCATTGATGGTACTTGGCATAAAGTCTATAACCCAAAAACGGGCCAGCTTGAAACCGAGCCTAATGGTTCAATTAAAAGGACTTACACCCCCGTTTCAGCATCAGATTTGCGAAAAGCTCAGGCTTTGCTTCAGGCCGCAGTAGGCTACAATGCGGCACGTGGAGATTTGGTCACTGTCGAAACCTTGCCGTTTGACCGAACAAAGCAGTTCGAAAAAGAAGACGCCGATTACCGGGCCCAACAAAACCTCCAGCGAACCCTCATGGTCGTTATCATTGGTTTGGTTGTCCTCTTAGTGGCTTTTGTCGTATTCCGCCTAATCAGCCGCGAAATGGAAAGACGTCGTCGGTTGCGCGAAGAGGAACTTTCGCGCCAGCACCAAGCTATGCGTGAAGCAGCCTTGCGTAGCGCTGAAGAAGAGGGTGTGGATGTTGAAATGTCTGTGGCTGATCGGGCTCGTTTGGAATTGCAAGAAACTGCGATCAACATGGCCAGAGAGCATCCCGCTGATGTGGCGCAATTGATTCGTACTTGGCTGGCTGAGGAGTAAGTCGACATGGCAAAAGTAAAGCAATCGGGAGGCGAGGAGCGCTCGAAGCCTAAAAAAGGATCGGGAAGTAAACTCGATCTGACGGGACGCCAAAAGGCCGCAATCTTTCTGGTCACCTTGGGCAGTGAAATCTCGGCCGAGATTTTCAAGCACCTCCGTGAGGATGAAATTGAAACACTCACCTTCGAGATTGCTCGTCTCGACGCTGTAGACTCCGAGCAGAGAGATCAAGTTCTTATTGAGTTCCGCGACTTGATGATGGCCCAAGAGTTCATCACCACGGGCGGTATCGATTATGCCCGAGAACTTTTGGAAAAATCCTTGGGAAGTCAAAAGGCTGTCGACATTATTAACCGCCTCACCTCAAGTCTTCAGACACGCCCCTTTGACTTCATTCGTAGGACGGACCCTGCCCATCTGTTAAACTTTATTCAGCAAGAGCATCCTCAAACCATCGCTTTGATTCTTGCTTACTTGGAACCCCAAAAGGCCTCAGTAATTCTGGGCCAGCTTCCCGCCGAGATCCAATCGGATGTCGCTCGTCGCATAGCGACGATGGATCGTACAAGCCCTGACGTTCTTCGTGAAGTTGAGCGGGTTCTTGAGAAAAAAATCTCTACGGTTTCCAGCGAGGACTACACGGCAGCGGGTGGTGTTGACAGCATTGTCGAGATTTTAAACATGGTAGACCGCTCCACAGAACGGCAGATTATCGAAACATTAGAAGAAGATGATCCGGAACTGGCCGAAGAAATCAAGAAACGCATGTTCGTCTTCGAAGACATTGTTATGCTTGACGATAAAGCGATTCAGAAAGTTCTTAGGGAAGTGGATACCCAAGAGTTGGCGAAAGCCCTTAAAGCTGTGGACAGTGAAGTCCAAGATAAAATCTTTCGGAATATGTCAAAACGAGCGGCAAGCTTGTTAAAAGAAGATATGGAATTTATGGGGCCGACCCGCCGCAAAGACGTCGAAGAAGCTCAGCAGAAAATTGTGGCCATCATCAGGCGTCTGGAAGAGTCTGGCGATGTGGTGATTGCACGGAGCGGAGAAGAAGATGTCTTGGTTTAACCTAACCAGGCGAGGGGTGTGTCTTGGCTAAAAATGTCTTTCGTCCGTATGAATTTGCGAACAAGTTGACAGATACCGTGGCAATTAAGCCTCCCGCTCAGTTTCAGCCGGTTGAAGCCGAAACAGCGGTCAAAGAAGAAGAGTATTCCGGACCAACAGCCGACGACCTGCGCCGTGAAGCAGAGGCCTTCCGCGAGCAGTGGGAGTCCGAAAGACTTGCCCTGATTCAAGAAGCTGAAGAAACAAAAACACGCATGCTTGAAGAGGCCGAGGCGGCAGCTTTTGATATTGTCAAAAAAGAAAAAGAACAGGCGACGCAAATTCGGATTGAGGCCGAAAAAGACTCTCAAAAAATCGTTGCTCAAGGCGAAGCGTCTGCCAAACTGCGTGAAGCTGAAGCCCAACAGAAAGTAAAGTCGCTCGAAGAGGCCGCTCGGAAGTCTGGCTTTGAACAGGGTTACGAAGAAGGCTATGGCACAGGCAAAGAAGAAGTCGAACGCCTTGTCGAGCGGATTCATGTCATCATGGACAAGATCATTGCAAAACGGCAAGAAATTATTGAGAATTCAGAGACCCAAGTTGTTCAACTGGTGCTTATGGTCGCAAAAAAAGTCGTAAAAGTCATAAGTGAAAATCAACGCAATGTTGTCATCAATAACGTTCTTCAAGGCTTACGCAAGTTAAAAACTCGGGGTGATGTCGTGGTTCGAGTCAATCTCGAAGACTTGAAGGTTACCTCCGATCATGTCAAGGAGTTTTTGAAGCTTGTCGAAAACGTCAAATCCATTACGGTCATGGAAGATTCTACGGTAGATTTGGGTGGGTGTGTGATTGAAACCGACTTTGGTGAAATTGACGCACGCATTTCTAGCCAGTTCAATGAAATTGAAGAGAAAATCCTCGAGATGGTACCCATAAAGACTAAACTTACAGAGGCCTCGTCTTCAGCTTCTGAGGATTTGTAAGAATGGGGCTGTTTGACAAATACACCGCCGTCGTCGAAGCCACTGAACCTATGAAGTGTCTTGGGCGGGTAACCAAAGTCCAAGGCCTGTTGATTGAAGCTTTGGGACCGCAAGCGGTTCTTGGCGAGCTTTGCCGAATCGATATCCCCTCGACACAGACCCAAGTTTGGGCTGAAGTGGTCGGCGTCAGTGGCAAGACCGTGCAGCTAATGCCGTACGAAGAATGCGACGGGTTAGAAGTCGGTTGCCGGGTGAAAGCTCTTGGTGAATTCCTAAAAGTTCCGGTTTCGGATCGCTTATTAGGACGGGTCTTAGACGGTATGGGCCGACCAATTGATCAAGGTTCCGATGTGGGATCTGCTTTATTTTATCCCGCTGTAAAAACTCCACCGAATGCTATGGAACGGGAAAGAATCACCGAACGTATCGCCACTGGGGTACGCTCAGTTGACGCCTTGATTCCCCTAGGAAAAGGCCAGCGTATGGGAATCTTTGCCGGTTCAGGGGTGGGTAAATCTACTTTGTTAGGGATGATTGCCCGTAATACCAGTGCGGATGTCAACGTTGTCGCTCTGATCGGCGAGCGAGGTCGCGAGGTTAGGGAATTTATTGAAAATGAGCTGGGAGAAGAAGGCTTAAAACGTTCAGTTTTAGTAGTGTCGACGTCGAATACCCCCGCCTTAGCCCGCTTACGGGGAGCGTATGTCGCCACCGCCATTGCAGAATATTTTCGTGACCAAGGTAAAGACGTCATGCTGCTGTTCGATTCGGTAACCCGTTTTGCTTATGCACAGCGTGAAGTGGGCTTGGCGATTGGCGAACCCCCTGCCCGTCAAGGTTACCCGCCGAGTGTCTTTTCGCTGTTGCCAAAACTCTTGGAACGGGCAGGAACTAGCGCTAAAGGAACCATAACCGGGTTATACACCATTCTGGTGGACGGTGATGATATGGACGACCCCATTGCAGACACGGTCCGGGGAATCCTAGACGGACACGTGGTTTTGGCGCGCCGTTTGGCGGACCAAGCTCATTATCCGGCAGTGGATGTCCTTCGGTCAGTTAGTCGCTTGGCAACCAAAATTACCTCACCACAAGCTCGCGAAGCGTTTAGCATTATTCGGCGGTACATGGCGGTTTATGCCGAAGCCGAAGACCTTATCAATGCAGGAGCCTACGTGCCTGGCTCGAACCCTGAGGTGGACGTCGCAATCCAAAAGCACCGAGAAATCCGTAGCTTCTTAATTCAAAAGGTGGAAGAAAAGGCTCCTTACCTTGAAACCCTTGAAAAAGCCGCCGCTATCGCAGGCCTACGCTTGTCGGCCGAAACCTGAACGTTGGAGGCTAAAGGATGAGATTCCGTTTTCGGCTAGAAAAAGTTCTCGAACTGAGACGGTGGGAAGAAAAGCAAGCCGAGCTAGCGTTGGCGGCTATTACCGGTGAATGCCTTAACCTTCAGCGCCAAATTACCTCGATTCAGGAAGAACGCTTGAGTGCTCTTTCACGCCGACGCGCACAAGATTCCGTCACGGTTCTTTTGTCCTTAGAGGCCTACGCACAGCGGCTTACGAAGGTAGTCGAGACGGTCCAAGCAAAGCTCGATCAAAAACTTTTGGAACGCGAAGAGGCTCAAAAAAGCTTTGTCGAAGCCCAAACCAAACGAAAAGTTTTAGATAAAGTCGAAGAAAAACGGCGGCTAGAGTTTAAAAAAGCGGAGTTTCAGCGAGAGGCAAAACGGCAAGATGACTTGAATACCTCCGCGTTTGTCCGCAAAATGAAAGCCCGGGAGGGATCGGGTGGCTAGGTCCAGACGTCGTGCTCATGTTGCGGGAAGAATCCTGGGACTTTTGTTATTAATCATCGGGCTGAGTTTTATCGGCCTTTTGTGGTTTGATATTCTGGGAATTGTTGATGCCCGCGCTCTTTTATACCCTGTGCTCAAAACCGTGGGGCTTACTCCTTCTGCCCAGCGCATCAATCCCGATGATCCCTTGCTTTTAGATCGAGAGCGTCTCATAAAGTCCGAAAAAGAGGTGCTCTTGGATCGTGAAGACCTTCAGATTCAGGCCAAGAACTTGGCCAAAAAAGAAGAAGAAGTCCAGCAAAAGTTAAGCGCGTTGGAAGATCGTATTAAACAAGAGAAGGATCGAGAGAATTCTTTTAATGCCATGAAAAAAATGGCCGAGGATAGAAAGGCAAACCTTGAGCAGAGTGCCCTGTATTTGAACAGCATGCCGCCGTCCAAAGCCGTGCCAATTCTGCTCCAGATGGATGATCAAAGTATCATTGATCTGTTCCGTGTTGTGGACGCCCAGGCACAGGCCCAGGGTAAGTCGTCGATTGTTCCTGCATGGTTGGCGCAGATGCCGCCCGATCGTGCTGCGGCGATTCAACGGAAAATGGTGCTGAAACCAGGAAACTAGAGCCGAGGGGCGAGCCTTCGGTGCTAGATCCGGAGGAGCCTATGAACAGTTTTCCCGTTGCGGTTCCTGAAGCCGCTCCCCCACCGGCGGTGAAGCCGCCTCGGCCAGCGCCTGTGTCGAACCACAAGGTAGCGCGGTCGGAGCCCCCGGATAAAACTCAACCGGCAAAAGAGTCACAAAAAAAAACTTCTGGCAATCAAAAGGCTAAAAGTTTTCAAAAACTTCTTGAGGCGCATCGGACGAGTAAGGCCGTACCGGCAAAACCACCGACGAAGTCAGACGTTCATGCCAAAGCTCTTTCAGGGCCGGCCGCGCTAAAGAAAGAACCTGCTCAGGCGCAAAAGCTCGAGACAGGAGCCTCTGAGGCCAAGGTTGCTCTTAAAAAGCTTCCTCTGCTTGCCACAAAAAAAAAGATTCAGTTGGCTAAGGCGGGACTCAAAAAGCTCACTCCCCCCCCGCATGCCCACAAAAAAAACACAAAAAAAGACCAACCTGACCCAACCGACATCGCACCTGCAGTTTTACCTCAAGTTTTGCCCGTGCACCCTCTGGTTCACCCGCCCTTGAAAACCGAAGTTGCTAAAGCCACAGGAAAAGAGGGAAAAGCTGCCGAAAAACCTGCCGTTGCGGTTGCGCTCACGCCCCCGGTTCCTCTGAAAGAAGAAGCGAAGCCCCATGGTCCCAAGCTTAGCTTACTGGACTTGAGGCACCCGAATGCCAAAGTACCCCTTAAACCGACCACGGAGTTGGCTTCGGCTGTCACCTCGGTTGAAAGTAAGGAGGCTCCCAAGTCAGCTGACAATAAAACCAGCAATTCTTTTCAGGCGGTTTTTCAAAGTGTAAGTGGCAATTCCGGTCAGAATTTTACGGTGCAGGGAAATTCTACGCCGGTACCGACGCAAGACCTCTCCGCCCTTCATCGTTTTCTGAGTACCGAGGGCCCAGGAAAAATCGCCGAGCAGGCGAGGTTCATCCTCAAGGACAACGATAGGGGCGAAATTCGCCTGACTTTGTACCCAGAAAGTCTGGGAAAAGTCAAAATTGCATTGAATCTGAATGGTCACCATTTAGACGGACGGATATTTGTCGAAAATCAAAATGTCAAGGAAGTGTTCCAACAGAACCTGAATTCCTTAGCCCAAAGTTTACGGGATTCGGGGTGGAATGAGCTAAGCCTCAATGTCACAGTTGGAGGACAAGATCAGCCAAGAGAGGGCTCGGAGCGCCAAAACTCCGAAGGAGCTTCGGCGGGTTATGGTCACCATGTAAAAGGTGATGTGGTACAAGCTTCCGGGGGAAGCGTGAAAATCAGCGGCTGGAGTGACCAGTTGGTCAACCTCCAAGCATAGAGGGTAAAATGGACGCAATTAACAGTCAGATGAGCCCCGGCTTTATGCTGGCGCAAAATCGTCAGATGTCGCAGCTGGAACAGTCAAAAGTGGCCCAGCAAGTTAACACCTACAACAAGACCATCAACGATGGCAGAGTTCCGCACCAAAGCCTCGGAAAAAATGACTTTTTGAAGTTGTTGATTTCACAGTTGACACACCAAGACCCGACAAAGCCGCTCAAGGATACCGCTTTCATTGCCCAAATGGCGCAATTTTCGTCCTTGGAACAGATGACGAATATGGCTACAAACTTTAAGAAAATGACCGACGTCGTTTCTGCGAGCCAAGCCGTTTCAACCTTAGGAAAAGGTGTAGAAATCGTTTCGGCGGGTCAAAGCGTCCGGGGAACGGTCGAAGAAGTTACCCCCGGCCAGTTCCCACAGGTTAAGGTGGGCGGCAAGTTCTATGATTTCAGCGAAGTACAGAAAATCTTCCCGGCGGAGGCCAACTAATATGATGCGATCTTTGTACTCCGGTGTTTCCGGTCTCGAGAATCACCAAACACGGATGGATGTCATTGGTAACAATATTGCCAACGTCAATACCACCGGTTTTAAAAAAGGGCGGGTGACTTTTCAGGATATGATCAGTCAAACCGTTGAAGGAGCTTCACGACCAAATGATGCCGTGGGAGGCGTTAACCCTCAGCAGGTCGGCTTGGGGATGACCGTTGCTGCCATCGATACCGTGATGACCCAGGGCTCGTTGCAAACAACGGGGGTAAATACCGACCTCGCCCTTGAAGGCAATGGGTTTTTTGTTCTCAAAGACGGTGACAAAACCTACTATACACGAGCCGGCTCCTTTGGCATCGATTCTAATGGCACTTTGGTTAATCCTGCGAACGGTTTACGAGTCCAAGGTTGGATGGCTCAAGAAATTAACGGTCAACCGGTGGTTCGCACAGCCCAAGATCCCACCGATCTGACGATCCCGGTGGGCGCAAAAGACCCTGCCCACGCGACTCAGAATGTTTATTTGGCCTGTAACTTAGACAAACGAACCCCAGTTTTGGGGGCGAATGCCACGCCTATTCAAAAAGCGAAGGATATATGGGAAATCGATAAAACCATTTATGACAGCTTTGGCAATACTCATCGCGTCGTGATCGACCTACAGCGTGATCCCAATGCGCCCAACGTCCCCAACCAATGGCTGGCCACGGTTCAGATTGACCCTCAAGACAAGCAGTTTAACCCTAACTTAGCCTTGGGATTCACTCAGCCTCCCCAGGGAAATACCTTTGTTGTGAATTTTTCTAACTTAGGGGCGTTAGCATCGATTCGTGATGCACAGGGTAACGTTCGCAACACCGGCAACTTACAGATACCTGTTACGTTTACTGTTAACGGTGCCAACCCCGGTGCGAATCAAACTCAAACCTTTAACCTGAATTTGGGTAGTGTGGGCAGTTATACCAATTCGGTCACCCAGTTTGCCGACCAGTTTTCAACGAAAAGTTACAAACAGGACGGCTACGGCATGGGGTATCTAGAAAATTTCCAAATCGATGCCTCGGGACAGATCAATGGTATTTACTCAAATGGGACGAATCGTCTGATCGGGCAGATTGCCTTGGCGACTTTTATCAATCCGGGCGGACTTGAAAAAGAAGGTTCAACCATGTTTGCCGTCTCGAATAACTCTGGGGACGCCAACGTGGGGCCGTCGGGGATCGCGGGAAAAGGAAAGATAATCGCGGGGGCGCTTGAGATGTCTAACGTCGATTTAGCAGAAGAGTTTACGGATATGATTGTGACGGAACGTGGCTTCCAAGCTAACTCGCGCACGATAACCACCTCCGACCAGATGCTTCAGGAACTCCTGACTCTCAAACGGTAATCGGTAAATCGCTTGGGCCGTAAGGGGGGATCAACGTGATACCATTAACGAAGCTGGATGGACAGGTCCTTTGGGTCAATCCGCACCAAATTGAGACCTTAGAAGAACGACCTGGAACCACTTCGGTGCATTTCCTCTCGGGAAAGCTTGTGGTGGTCCAGGAACCAGCCCGTGTGGTTCAAGAGAAGATCCTTGCTTACCGGAGAGCCCTAGGGATCTTTAAAAACGAAGAATAATTCCGATAATAGAGAGAGGGGCCGCTTCTGGCCCCTCTTTTACATTGCGTATTCATCATATTTCTGGTAAATTTGGCCGGAAAGCGGGAGAAATTCATGGCGAAAGAAGAACAAGACTCTCTTGACGCTGGGGCACCGGACTCCGGAGACGACGGTGGGCGAGCAAAAGGCGGACCTCTTCCGGAATTTGTTATCCTTCTTTTAAAAATTGTTGCGGGAGCTCTTGGGGCTATTTTGCTTTCGGCAACGGTTTCTGTGATTGTTTTTAGCATTTTGAACGGCGATAAACCCCAACAGCAGACGGTAGAGGTTTCACCGGTTTATAATCAGAAGCCCGATGTGTATGATTGGTTTTCGGCGATTCCGGATATTCGTGCGACGACAGCCGACGATCCTCCTCGTTCTGTTATCTTAAAAGTTGAGTTAGGGTATAACGCAAAAATTGATGTTCGTTTGTTTACGGAATTAACCGCAAGAATTCCCCAAATCCAAGACCTCATTCGTCGCATGATTGGTACACATACGGCAAAAGAAATGCGTGAACGCGAAGATGAGTTTAAAGAAGAAATTCGCATGAAAATCAATGATATACTGAAAGACGGCCAAATTAGAGACGTCGTCTTTATTACCTTTATCATCGCAGATAACATTTAAGGGAGTCCTTGAATGACGGAAGTACTGTCCCAGGACGAGATTGATCAACTTCTCACGGCTATCTCGACCGGCGATGCCGACGGCGAAGATCTTGCTTCCAAGGTGAATACCGAGCAGAAAAAGATCAAGATCTACGACTTTAAACGTCCTGATAAGTTTTCAAAGGAACAGATTCGTACCGTCAGCTCAATGCACGAGTCTTTTGCACGCTTGACTACGACCTCTCTGTCAGCCAACTTGCGGACCTTGATTCAGGTTCACGTGGCCAGCGTCGATCAGCTTACCTATGAAGAGTTTATCCGTTCGATTCCCAATCCAACGACTTTGGCCGTAATTAACATGGACCCCTTGAAAGGGTCGGCCATTCTGGAAATTGACCCTGCGGTCACCTTCAGTATCATCGATCGTCTGTTTGGCGGCCCTGGCGAAGGGGTAAAGGTAACCAGAGACCTCACAGAAATTGAACAATCGGTCATGGAAGGCATTATTGTACGGATTTTGGGGAATATGCGCGAAGCTTGGAGCCAGGTTATTGACCTGAGGCCTCGTTTGGGGCAAATCGAAGTTAACCCGCAGTTTGCCCAGATCGTACCGCCGACCGAAATGGTGGTCTTAGTCACCCTGGAAACAAAGCTTGGCGACGTTGAAGGCATGATGAACTTTTGTATTCCCTACCTTACGATCGAGCCAATTATTTCTAAGCTATCGGCTCAGTACTGGTATTCGTCGGTACGGCGTGGGGGAACGGCTGAAAACCTCAACACGATTCGTGACCGTTTAGCGGGCATCAATGTCAATCTCGTTGCAGAAGTAGGCAAGATCTCTTTGCCGATGCGCGAAGTCGTGTCGATTAAGGTGGGCGATATTGTCCGCCTGTCGGGAACAAATATCGAGGATCCTCTGATTTTGTCCATTGGTAACCGTAAAAAATTCAATTGCCGGCCTGGGTTGCTAGGAAACCGAGTTGCTGTACAAATCACCAAGGTTCTAGAAGAAATTCAACAAATGGATTTTGAGGAACTGGTTGAGGAAGGAGACGAATAATGAGCGATCTAACGCTTTCACAGGATGAGATTGATGCTTTGCTCATGGGTAGTTCGTCAGCAAAAGCCACGAAAAAGTCCCTCAGTGCTTCAGACGAGACAGCCCTCAAGGCCTTGATGAAAGAAGTTCTTCCGGGGCTATCTGCCGCCCTAGGGGGCCTGGTTACCGGCAGAAAAGTCTCTGTGAATCCTCCTTCGCTGGAACTCGTCGACCGTGACGGTCTTTTAGACAACCTCGACCAGGAAGTGGTCGAGCTTCGGGCGGATTTTACGGGCAAGATGGCGGCCGATCACGCATTCTTTTTAAATCCGGAAGAAGCCCAAAATCTTGCCGGTGATATCATGGGTCAGGTTGGTGTTGAGCTCAATACCACAGCGATCAATGCGCTAGAAGAAATGGCCTCGATGTTCTCGGGCTCGTTAGTCACCACGCTCAGTCGTAAGTCGCCGGCAGAGGTTTCCCCAGGGCCGGTTCAAGGGCAAAAGATTGTGAAGGCCATGACGCAAACCTCGGCTGATAACTTGGTGGCTGTTACTTGGACGGCATCGGTCGATTCTGAGACCTTTAAAATTGTTGAAACCTTTGACTATAACTTCTTAAAACCCTTTTTGTCGTCGCCCAAGGATGCGACTAAACAAGAAGCTACTTCCGAAATGGGGTTTGCCAATCCCTCCGCTGGGGCCCAAATGCCCGGAATGGCACAGTTTGCCGTTCCCCAGGGAGGCATGCAACCTATGCAGGGAATGGGGCCAGCAGGAATGCAGGGAATGCCAGGCCAAATGATGCCTGGTCAGGGTATGCCCGGGATGGTGCCACCAGGTGCGGTTTACCCCCCAGGGTATGGCATGCCCATGGGCTACCCTCCGGGAATGTACCCGTCTGTTCAAGGGGTGCAGTATCCCTCGTTGACTCCGGGGGCGGGGCACGCAGAACAAGGCAACATCGGCCTCTTAATGGATGTCACCATGGAGGTGACGGTTGAGCTAGGCCGCGCTAAGCAGCAAATTAAACAAATCTTATCGATGGGTGAGGGAACAATTATCGCCCTCGATAAGCTGGCCGGTGAGCCGGTCGATATTTTGGTCAATCATAAGCTGATAGCCAAGGGTGAGGTTGTGGTTATTGACGAAAACTTTGGGGTTCGTGTCACTGAAATTGTCTCGAACCCTGATAGGGCAATGGAGGCCTAAATGAAGGTTGTCCAACGGATAACTTGGGGGCTAGGTTTGCTCGCACTTGTGGGTTGTGCCTCTGGGCCAGCCTCGTCTCCGGTTTCGTTGGGACAAGCCCTGGACGAAATTTCACAAACGGCCGTGACTGCTCTGAAGCAGACGACCGACCCCGTCAGTGTTTCGAGCTTTGTCAATGTGAACGACAGTCAAGCAAAAAAAACCAAAACCTTTGGCGATTATACGGCCGATACAATTTTGGCCGATTTAAAAGCTCAGAATCCGAGTCTTCAAGTTGTCGAACGCTCAGAACTTGATAAAGTGCTCAAGGAGCGTCAGTACAGCAGTGAGGGTGTGCTGACTGCCGATAAGCTAAAAAATCTTGGTGCCTTTTTACCTGCACGCTACGTTCTTACCGGAAATTTTACGGTTTTTCCGCAGATGGTAGAGCTCGATGCTCGCCTCCTTGATGTCAGGACGGGAACCGTCGCCGCCTCTCAGGTTGTCGATGTTTCGGCTGACCCCGATGTGCGTAGCTTGCTTTCGGGAGTTCTGCCCCCAGCTCAGCCTAGCGAACAAATTCCTCAGGTTACCCATCAAGTTACCATCGTTACCACGATAGATAAGGGCTATCGTTACCCGCTGGCCCGAGCCCGAGAGGCTGCACGTGTTCATCAGGTGAATCAGGCCCTCAGGTTTTACCAACAGGCAGTGCATCGCTTTCCACGTCAAAGTGCCGTTTGGGCCGCCTATGGCGAATATCTGGAACAGCTTCACAGGTTTCCTGCGGCGGCCTGGGCCTTAAACCGGTCTTTAGCGCTTCACAGGACTCCCGCCGTGCTAAAAGCACATGCCCGTGCGCTTTGGGCCCTGGGGAGGCGAGTACAGGCCAAGCGTGAATGGGCCCAAGCCAACGCCTTAGCACGAGAGTGGCGAGAAGGAAATGACTAATGAAAACGCTTCTTTTGCTTTTGACACTTTTTTCTGCGGGGGCGTTGTCAGCTCAGGCTCCGAAAGACACCCAGGCGTCGCTCAAGAGCTCTAGCCACACAACCGCACCCAGCACAACGACACCCAGCACAGCGACTACGTTGCCGGGGGCGGCACCCGTTAATCCGGCAACGGGGTTAGTGAATGAAAAGGACGTCACGATTCCAGAAAATACGACCTCGACAACCGCCCCAGCACCGGCAGGTTTGACGATTTGGGATTTTGTTCGAATGGTCGTGGTTCTGGCCTTAGTGATTGGACTTGTGGTAGGGTTTCTCTGGTTCTTAAAAAAGGTTTCTAGCCGGGGCAATAGTCCCGACGATCCCATTAAAGTTCTGCATACCCATGTGTTGTCGGGAAGCAAAACCTTGTATTTGGTTGAGCTGGGTACACAGGTTTTGCTCTTAGGGAGCGGCGACGGCGGGGTTTCGCTCATCATGCCAATTACCGATCCCGAAACCTTAGATGCCATTCGACTAGCCTCTAGTCGTCAGTCGGCCGCAAAGGCGGTTTTCAGTTCTCTTTTGGCCAATATGTTAGGAAAAAAACCTCCGGAATCGGCGTCAGTGAACGCTCCGGTGGAAGAAAGTTCAGATTTTTTGAAAAAACAACGAGAAAGGTTGAAAAATTTGCGGTGATAGTGTAAAACCTTAACTGGAAAAGTTTTCTTCTTTTCAAAACCTGGGGGGGGAATGAAAAGAAAGTTTTGGGGAATCCTAGGCCTCATCTTGGTCCTAGGGGGCGTGCCCGTGGGGACGGTCTACGCTCAGCAACGTGTAGTTCAGACTTCAACAGGTCTAGGACTGCCTTTTGTCGATATTAATCTCAGACCGGCGCATGGTTCGAAAGAAACGGCCCTGTCAGTACAGCTTCTTGTACTTCTTACTGCGTTATCCCTAGCGCCATCCTTACTCATTCTCATGACGGGGTTTCTTCGCATCTCCATCGTCCTTGACTTTGTGAAAAGGGCTTTGGGGTTGCAACAGGTGCCGCCTAACCAGGTAATGTTGGGCATTGCCCTGTTTTTGACCCTATTTATTCAGTTTCCGGTTTTCCAACAAATCTACAACGATGCCTATATGCCCTATACCAAGGGAACGATCAATACCACCGAGTTTCTCCAGAAGGCGGAATCTCCGTTACGGTATTTTATGTTTCGACAAATGGGGACCAACAATTTCACCGACATCAAGCTTTTCATGCGCCTTTCGAATTTACCGAAGCCCGAAAATATGAGCCAGGTGCCTACCTACGTGCTGGTGCCGGCGTTTATTCTTCACGAAATGACGGTTGCCTTTAAGATAGGCATCCTGATTTATATTCCTTTTTTGATCATCGATATGGTGGTTGCTTCGGTGCTGATGGCCATGGGTATGATCATGCTCCCACCGGTACTCATCAGTGCTCCTTTTAAGCTGATTCTTTTTGTGATGGTGGACGGGTGGACTCTCCTGACGACGGGGCTCGTCAAAAGTTTTAACATGTAAGGAGCGATAGTCATGGATATCGGGGAGATTACGGCGCTTTTTAATGGTGGGTTGATTCAAACGTTGTTGCTGGTAGCCCCTGTTCTCATCGTAGGGACAGTAGTGGGTCTCATCGTTTCTATTTTACAGGCTACCACTCAGATTCAAGATCAGACTCTATCTTTTGTCCCTAAGATTGTCGCGATCTTTGCGGCCTTGATTTTATTTGGCCCTTGGATGTTTCAGACGATTCAACAGTATACGATTCATATCTTTAATTTGATCCCGCAGATGGTCAAGTAGGGCCAGGTGTTCCTCGCGGCCATCTTTACCCATGCGAATTTATTCTTCCTCATTCTCGTCCGGGTGTTCGCGATGCTTTCGGTAGCTCCGCTGTTTTCAAGCGAAGCGATTCCCGGCGCAGGACGAGCGGGTTTGGCCTTTTTCACCGCCATCGTTGTTTTTCCCTGGATGCTTCAATCCGGATACCCCATTCCTGATAATGGGTTGGCCTATGTCGGGCTGTTGGTTGGCGAGGCCTTGTTGGGCATTTTACAGGGCTTTTTTTTGGTACTCGTGTATTCGGTTTTTCAAATGACAGGGCAGTTCTTTGCCCAACAAATGGGTTTTAATGCCAGTGAAACCTATGACCCCTTGGCTCAGCTGGAGTTGCCTGTTCTTGGGCAGTTCACCAACCTCATCGCCATGATGGTTTTTCTTTCGGTGGGTGGCTTTTCGAAAATCTTTTTGGTGAACGTCTGGGCCAGCTTTCACGCGATTAGGGCGATTGATTTCCTCACTCAGCAAAACATCGTCAGTAATATGCTAATCACAGGGCTAGGTGTGATGTTTGAGCGGTCGTTTCTTTTGAGTTTGCCCGTCTATGGTGTCTTGCTCCTGACCACGACAGCTCTAGGCCTGATCGGTAAAGCGGCCCCTCAAATGAACCTCATGATGATGGGCTTTCCCATTTCAATCGGCGTTGGCTTTGCTGTCTTGGTGTTAGGAATGCCGTTTTTGCTGTCAGCCTTTGCCGCTGTCGTGAGCAACGGCTTTACCCAGCTCACCGATCTGCTGTTACGCCTAGCCCACCATCCCGTAGCGGGGGCGCCATGAATACGTTTGTGTTCGAAAAGCGGCGTTTTCCCTGGAGTTCTCTCCCCGAGGAGCCTCTGTGGTCCTTGCAGTGGTTTGCGGCCGAAGATGAAGGGCGCACCGAAGAACCGTCCGAAACCAAAATTCGCAAATCGCGCGAAGAAGGTAAGGTCGCCCGCTCGGTTGATATTGTTGCCGGAGTGGTGCTTTTGCTCCCGATGCTCTTGATCGCCTTTCTTTCGGGGTATTTCTGGGACAATGCCACGGCCATGATGACGTGGTTTTTTTCGCAAGCTACCGCCTTGGACCCCATTCATGGCGGTGGGCAAGTCTCGGGAATGTTTTTTCTCTACATGGCAAAACTGGTGCTCCCCGTTCTGGGAATTGCCTTTTTAGGGGCCCTTATCGCCAATTTGCTCCAGTTTGGTTTTCTGTTTTCGACCAAGCCGATTACTCCCGATTTTAGCCGTTTGGTACCCAAGTTCGGAAAATGGCTGCAGAACTCGCTGTTTTCGCCTCAAGCCCTGTTTAACATAGGCAAACAAGTGGTAAAAGTCGTGGCCTTGGGTGCCATTGCCTGGCTCAATGTTCAAGGCGTTTGGCCCCAGTTGATGAACTTGATCAGTCAGCCCATGGGGACGGCAACCTCGTTTCTTTGGGGCTTGGCCATGACTATCATTTTGCAAAGCGCAGTAGTCATGCTTCTTTTGGCTATTCCCGACTACATGTTTCAGCGTTGGCAACACCGCGAATCGTTAAAGATGAGTCGCGAAGAAATCAAAGAAGAACATAAACAACAAGAAGGGGATCCCCTGATTCGTTCGCGGCTGCGGGAACGGATGCGCGAGATTTTGCGCCGCAACATGATGCAGAATGTCCCCAAAGCCGACGTGATCATCACCAACCCGACCCACTACGCCATCGCCCTGCAGTTTGACGCACAAACCATGGTGGCTCCTACCGTCTTGGCCAAAGGGCAAGACCTCATAGCCCAGCGGATCAAAGAGATTGCGGCGCAAAACAGCGTCCCCATCATGGAAAATAAGCCTTTGGCGCGAGCACTCTATTCCGCCGTCGACGTGGGGGATCAAATTCCTCAGGAATACTGGGAAGTTGTCGCGAATATCTTGAAAGAAGTTTACCTCCTATCAGGAAAGAGTCGTTATGTGGTGGGGTAAGCGTGTCAGTGATCTTGAGCAAGGAGGGGGCCAATGAGCGATTTTTTGCAGACGTTCCGGACCAGTTTCTCGAAGGGAAGGTCGGATGCCGCGATGGCGGCCGGTATCATCGGCGTAGTTCTCATGCTCTTGATTCCTCTCCCGACCTTTTTGCTGGACACCTTTTTAGCCCTCAACCTGTTGTTTGCGGTTTTGATTATTCTTGTTGTGGTCTACACGCGACGGGTTCTTGATTTTACGATGTTTCCCACCTTGCTCTTGGTGACGACGGTCTTTGGGCTGGCTCTCAACATTTCAACCACAAGGCTCATCCTCACCGAAGGTCACAAATTTGATGGACGGATTATCCGCGCCTTCGCTACCTTTGTCGTAGGAGCCTCCCAGAATAACATCACGGTGATGAACCTCGTTGTTGGGTCAATCATCTTTATCATCCTCTTGGCGGTACAGTTTATTGTTATTACAAAAGGGGCAACTCGGGTGGCCGAAGTCGCCGCCCGCTTTACCTTGGATGGGCTCCCTGCGAAACAGATGACCATTGATAACTCGTTTTCAAGCGGTGCGATTTCTGAAGAAGAAGCCCAGCATCGCAAAGACGAACTTCAGGCAGAGGTTAGTTTTTTTGGTGCCATGGATGGTGCCTCGAAATTTGTTTCAGGAAACGTCAAGGTCGGACTACTGATCACCTTAGTAAACGTGATAGCCGGTTTGATTGTGGGGATGACCATCCACCACGAAGCGTTTAACGAGGCGTTAACGACCTACGTCAGCCTTACCATTGGTGACGGTTTGGTCACGCAACTACCGGCCTTGCTGATTTCGGTGGCAACAGGCCTTTTGGTGACCCGATCGTCAAACACGAGTGTTGGTGAGGCCGCTTTAAAACAATTCACGCAACAGGCCAAGGTCTACTGGGTAGCAGGTGCCTTTTTAACGATCCTGGGCTTTATTCCCGGGTTTCCTTGGTACATCCTGTTGCCTTTGGCTGGACTTGTCTTTTTCTTGGCCTTTCGTTTGTCCCGAGTAGAAATTCAAAAGCAAGAGCAGGCCGAAGAGGCCGCTCGGGTCACTTCAGGGGCCAAAACCGGCGAGTCACCCAAGGGCCCTGAAACGGTGGCCCCTTTGGACCCGCTCAGCTTGGAACTTGGGTATGGCTTGATCCCCCTTGTCGATAAAGAGCAGGGCGCCGAACTTTTGGAACGGATTACCCGAATCCGGCGTGAGACGGCTTTGGATCTTGGGCTTGTTGTTCCCCGAATTCGCATTATCGATAACATGCGCTTGGAACCCAGCGATTACAGCTTAAAGATTAAAGGGATGGAAGTCGGAAAAGGAACCATTCGGATGGGGAGTTTCTTGGCGATTAACCCGGGTGGCGAACGAGAAGAAATCCCTGGTGAAAAGGCTTTTGACCCGGCGTTTCATCTGCCTGCTCTGTGGATAAGTGAAGAGGATCGGGACAAAGCCGAACGTGCGGGCTACACCGTGGTAGATTCCCCTTCCATCATTGCCACCCACCTTACCGAGGTTATCAAACATCATGCACCCGAGATTCTAGGTCGCCAAGAGGTTCAAAGCCTCGTCGACACCGTCAAAGCCGACTATCCGGCGGTTGTTGACGAAGTGCTGAAACTCTTCGGGCTCGGCGAGCTACAAAAGGTGCTTCAAGGACTTTTATCGGAACAGGTTTCAATCCGCAACCTGGTTGTCATTTTAGAGACGGTCGCTGACTACGGTCCCATTACGAAGGATGTCAGCTTTTTAATTGAAAAGGTGCGTCAAGCCTTGGCCCGCCAAATATGTCTTCAATATGCCGATGACGACAAGGTCTTGCACGTTTTAACCCTCGAGCCCTCACTGGAGCAAAAAATCATTGATTCACGCCACGACGGGGTGGGAGGGGCTGTTGCCGCCTTGGAGCCCGAGTTCATGCGCCTATGGATCAACGCCATCACGAATACCTTTCGAAACACTCAGAACATGGGCTACTTGCCGGTCTTGCTCACCAGTGAAGCTGCCCGTGCTCTGGTCAAAAATAGTACGCAACGCGAAATTCCTGATTTGACGGTGCTCTCCGTGCCCGAAATTGCCCCAGGGATCCGAGTGGAATCCTTGGGCGAAGTTCAAATCTCTGATCAGGCAAAAGCATCGTAAAAGTTTTATAAAAAGGAGGTAGAGCCAGGATGCACCAGTTTTTCACCGAAAGCGGCGCCACATTTCAAGAAGCTATGGATAAAGTCCGGAACAAGTACGGCGGTTCAGCGCAAATTACCGCCCATCGGACGGTGGAAATGGGGGGCTTTCTCGGATTCTTCCAGCGCGAAGGCGTCGAAATCTCAGGGTTTCTTAAGCATGATTGGAATACTCAAGACAAAGAAAAAGCGAAGCTAGAAGAGGAAAAACGCAAACTGCTGGCCGTCGCTCAAGCTAAAGTCGCCGAAGAAAAAAAAGAAGATCACCTCAAATCTGTGCTTGAAGAAGTAAAACTTCTTAAAAAGCAACTCGATGAGCTCCCCGATAAAATGCCTGAAGCGAGGGTATCGGAACACCCATCGTTGACCCGTCTAACCGCACTTTTAGAAGATAATGATTTCTCTCCTGCGTATATTCGTATGCTCCTTGATCGTGTTAAACGAGAATGTAGCGTGGCCGACCTCGAGACTTACGAGACCATCGAGGCCCGGGTCGTCGAGTGGATTGCGCAATCCCTTACCATCTATGAAGATCCTCCCGCCTCTAAGCCACGGATTTTTATTTTGGTTGGCCCCACCGGTGTGGGTAAAACGACGACGATTGCGAAATTGGCAGCCGTTTACGGTCTGGGTGTCGGCGGTGAAAAGCCACAGAAATTATCGATGATCACGATCGATAACTACCGTATTGGCGCCAAACAGCAAATCGAGTCTTATGGCGAAATTATGGAAATTCCTGTTACTTGCGTTGAGAGCTATGACGCCCTTAGGCAGAGAATCGAGCTTGATGCCCAACGAGACATGATTTTAATTGATACGATAGGGAAAAGTCCTAAGGATTTTGTCAAACTGGCAGAAATGCGTCATTTGCTCGAAGGCTGTGGCCGTCCCAGCGAAGTCCATTTGGCCTTCAGCGCCACTACCAAGACCAAGGATATCCGTGAAATCTTTCAGCAATTTGAGTCCTTTGGTTACCGGTCGCTGGTCATCACCAAGCTCGATGAAACCTCGGTCGTAGGAAACCTGATTTCTCTTTCCTGGGAACGACAAAAACCCGTTTCCTTTTATACGGATGGCCAAGCGGTACCTCAGAATATCCAGCGCGCCACCAAAACCTTTTTACTTGAACGTCTGGTGGGCTTCCGGCCCGAAAATCTCAAACTTATGAAAAGGACCGAAAATGGCCGATCAAGCTGAAAAACTCCGCGAACTTGTCAAAGCCCGTGCTGCTACACCTGAAGGCCCCACGCCTTCCGCAAAAAAAACCCGAGTCATCACGGTTACCTCTGGAAAAGGTGGTGTAGGTAAAACCAACCTTTCGGTAAATTTGGCCTTGGCTTACTCGCGAATGGGTAAAAAAGTCATTCTCTTGGACGCTGACCTGGGGCTTGCTAACGTCAACGTGGTTTTGGGGGTTATCCCCAAGTACACCCTTTACCACATGATCCGCCAGCAAAAGACGATGAAAGAGATTTTGACGCCGACCGACTACGGCATTTCGTTTGTCGCCGGGGCTTCGGGCTTTACCAAGATCGCCAACCTTAACGATACCGAACGGGCTGCGTTTATTCAGGAACTGTCGACCCTGTCTGAAGCTGATATTTTGATCATTGATACCTCGGCTGGAGTGACCAAGAATGTTCTCGATTTTGTCGCTGCCGCTGATGATACGTTGATTGTAACAACGCCAGAGCCTACCGCCATTACCGACGCCTATGGCATTATTAAAATAATCGCCACCGAGTTTACCACCACCGATATGGGGTTAAAATTGATTGTCAACCGGGTCTCTTCGGTTGTCGAAGGCAAAAAGGTTGCCGAGCGAGTCATTAACATCGCCAGCCAGTTTTTGAATGTCAAGGTCGATTATCTGGGGTACGTTTACGAAGACCCCAACGTTCAGGCCTCGGTGCTCAAACAGCGCCCCTTTTTGATTCAGGACGCCAAGAGCAAGGCAAGTCAGTGTTTAATGAATATTGTTAGTCGCATGGAAAAAGTAGAGTACCGGGAAGGTCGTGGGATTTCAGGCTTTTTGAGCCGCTTTTTTGGACGTCAGGAAGGAAAAGAATGATCGGAATGACTTGTCTTGACGGTACTAGGCTTCGTCTTTTAAGCTAAATAGGGAGGGGAGGGTCTTTCATGTCTTGGAAAGTCGCATTCGGCGCCGCCGGAGGGGCCTTTCTCCTTTCCTTCATAAGTGCGGGCCTCGGGGGTTCGGACTTAGGAAGTATGTTCTTGCGGGCCCTTTTTTTTGGCGTTTTGGCCTGTGGAGCCGCTTTGGGGGTGGAATGGGTCTTGAGGACGCTGTTACCTGAGCTGTTTCAAACGGTTCCTCCTCCTGAAGAGCCTGAAGCACCTCGGGTAGATATTACGCTGGAACCTGAAGCTTCGGAGTTTGTCAGGGAACTCAGTTCGGAGGAGCCTTCGGAAGCGGAGGCCGAACCCCGGGCCCGAGAGGTAGCGGGACCAGCACCGGTGCATGAAGTGGCTTCCGAGGGCGAAGAGTTGCCCGAGATTGGGTCGTTTCTGGCGTCGTTTGGCCCCGAAGGGATTCAGCCTTCTGAGGTTGCGGTTGAGCCTTCTCGGGGAGAAGCTTCTCGTGGGGAATCAAACCGAACACCCACGGGGGATGTGATCTTGGACGGTATTGCGCATGATCCCACGGTTTTGGCCAAGGCCGTCCAAACCGTTTTGAAGAAAGGCCAGTAAGGATTGAGGATGTCAGACAACGTCTTGGATGAAAAAATCGAGGCCCAGGCCTGGCTAGAATACAAAAAGACGCGAAGTCCCAAGCTCAGGGATTCTTTTATTCGTCAGTATGCGCCTCTGGTGCGTTATGTTGCCGGAAAGGTTGCCATGGGTTTGCCTCAAAATGTCGATTATGATGATTTGGTAGGGTATGGGGTTTTTGGCCTTATTGATGCGATAGACAAGTTTGATCCCGAAAAACATGTCAAATTTAAAACCTACGCCGTTACCCGCATTCGGGGAGCAATCTTTGACGAATTGCGGGCGATTGACTGGGTTCCTCGCTCTGTGCGTCAAAAATCACGCGAAGTCGAAGAAGCCATCGTGACCTTGGAAGCGAGGTTGGGGCGACAGGTCACCGACAAAGAAATCGCTGACGAGCTGGGGATGAAAGAAGACGAGTTTAACGACACGTTGATCAAGATCAGTGGAACCGCCGTGCTTTCCTTGAATGATGTTTGGTACACGGGTGACGAAAACGATAAGGTTTCGATTGTCGAGAGCATTGAATCCCCACAAACCCTCAACCCTGACAACATTGTCGAACGGGATGTGGTTAAAAAGGTAATTTTAGAAGCCCTTCAAGAGTTACCTGAAAAAGAAAAAAAGGTTCTTGTCCTTTACTACTACGAAGACTTAACTTTAAAAGAAATTGGAAAAGTTTTAGAAGTCACAGAATCTCGTGTCAGTCAGCTTCATACCAAGGCGATCTTACGGCTTCGGGCAAGGCTGATGAATGCCCGAAAAGGTATTTTTTAGGCGAACAGCCGGGAGGCGTCATGGTCTCGCTCGAACAACTCAAAGAATTTATGAGGGAGCGTGCCGAAGAGGACCGTCGCCTGCGCTCCGTTGCGGTCTCGGGAGCTACGCTCGAAGAAGCTCTGAAAGCGGCGTCAGCTGAGCTGGGGGTTCCTACCCGACGCTTGGAGTATGATGTTTTACAAAAAGGTTCGCCGGGAACCTTGGGGTTTGGCCGCAAGCCCTGGTCATTGATGGTCTTTGAAGTCAAAAAAGAAGTTAAGATTTCCCACGAATCAGAAGCCGACTTTATGCCCGACATAGCATCGACAGAAGCTGTAGTCAATGAAGATGGGCATATTTTTATTCGTTTATGGCATGATGGTGCTTACCTCAAAGTTACAGCTCCGGTTGGTGAGGGGGCCCCCGCGAACGAAAATCAAGCGTTAGAATTGCTACACGTTCGCAATGTCCGTGATATTAACCGCCAAGTTTTAAAAGGCGCACTGAAGCTTGCCAATGGAACGTATGGCAAAGTGGGGGATTACCCCCATAACCCAGCGGCAGATACGCTCATGACGGTGGATATTGAAGACCAGGAGATGCGTGCTTCGGTGGTTTTAACGCCTCCGGGGATGAACGGCGCGGATATTTCTCGTGAAGAGCTCGAACACTTTTTGAAAAATAACGGGGTAGTTCATGGACTCCTGATGGCTGATATCGAGGCGCTGATCGATGAACCTGTTTACAGCCGTAAGGTTGTTGTGGCTCAGGGGACTAAGCCTATCCCGGGTCAGGATGCCCGTATCATCTATAACTTTGATACCACTCTGCGAATCAAGCCGAAAGAGATCGAAGGTCGAGTCGATTTTAAAGAATTGAACACTATCCGCAACGTTTTAAAAAACGAAGAATTGGCCCGGAAAGAGCCAGCCCAACGAGGTATTCCAGGCCGAACCGTCACCGGGAGAATCCTAACGACAAAAGACGGTCGAGATGTTCCGTTCGACTTGGGCAATAACGTGACCCTGTCAAAAGACGGGCTTCGGGTTTTGGCAACCTCTGATGGTCAAGTGATGCTCTTGCAAAACAAAATCACCGTTGAGACCGTGATGGTGATTTCAGGAAACGTCAACAATTCCGTGGGAAATATCAATTTTTTGGGCAGTGTCTTGGTCAAAGGCAGTGTGGACGACGGGTTTACGGTTAAAGCCGTCGGCAACATTGAAGTGTTGGGTAACGTTGGTAAAGCAGTGCTTGAAACCCATGCCGATATTATTGTCCACCAGGGCATTAACGGGGGCGGTGAAGGGCATGTTATTGCCGGGCAAAGTTTATGGTCGAAGTTTATTCAAAATGCCAAGGTGGAAGCGGGCACTTTCGTCATCGTTTCGGACGGTATCTTACACTCTCAGGTCACAGCGGGAAAGAAAATCCTCTGCAAAGGCAAACGGGCCAAAATTGTGGGTGGGTATTTGCGCGCGTCAGAAGAAATCAATGCGTCCAGTCTGGGGGCGATAGGTTCGGATGAAACCATTCTTGAAGTAGGCTTTGACCCCAAGTTGAAAGAAGAGCTGGATCAAATGGTCGACCAAAAAGAACAGCTCGAAAAGAATTTCAACCAGCTTAACTTGAACCTCCAGTCCTTGCTGAAACAAGAACGCATCATGAAAACTCTGCCACCGGAAAAGCTTCAGCAAAAGAAAACTCTTATGGCCAAACATACCGAAATTAAAAACCTACTAGCTCAATTAACAGATCAACTTGAAAAACGTCAGGCAGAACTTGAAGCCTTACGTTTTTCAGGGAAAATCTCTTCTTCGGGCGAAATCTACCCTGGAACCCGGTTTATTATTAAAGAAGTCACTTACGACGTGATACGAGAATGCAGTGGGCTAACTTTTATTCGTGACGGAAACGTGGTAAGATCAATTAAGTACGAGGATATTGAAGATGACGAGATTGTTCGGAGGCCAGGATGATTCGCCCTGTGGATCTACAAGCCATCTATATGAATCTCGATAAGGTCGCAAAAGAGCATGCCTTAACCCGCGACCACGTTATCAATCAGCAGACCCTCGAAGCCCAGAAGCTACTCAAGCTCCACGAGGCAGACAGAAACGCTGTGCAATCGACGCAGGCTTCTGAAGAGTCCTCGAATGAAGGGGCCAAGGTTCGCGCTGACGAAGAGGACACGGAGCGTGAAGCTCAAGGTCAGTTTGCGAAAAAGCCCCAGCCCCCCGAAGAAGAAAAACCTCAGGACGAAAAGTGGACTGACCCAAGGCTGGGGACTCATGTGGACCTGACGGGCTGAGGCAGAACAATGACATTAGTATTACTCTTGGTTTTTAATCTGTTGGTGTGGACCGGGTTCTACTGGTTTTTTCGCCGCCGTATTGACCACAAAATGGGGTCTCAGGAACTGCTCAAAGAGGTGCGCGATGAAGTAGACGCGCTGGTCAAAGAGCTGAATCTGACCTCAGAACGCAATATCGGTGTTTTGGAAGAACGCTTGGTACGCCTTGAAAGCTTAATACGCTCGGCCGACCAGCGGTTGTCGCTGTGGGCAAAGGAAGAAGAAAAGCGCGCCCAGCCTTTGGTGTATTCGAAGCTGAAACCGGCGCCCGAAAAAACGATACCCGAAAAAACGATACAGGAAAAACCTCCCGAACCACCAATGCCTGACAAGCCGTCTGCAGAACTTCCTTCTTTGTCTCCCCAGCCTTCTCAGACGCCTCCTCCTGTTGCAGAAGCCGAACCCACCACCTTGCGAGAGCGAGTACTCCTGGCCCGCGCTCAGGGGCTGTCTGCGACCGAAATCGCGCAAAAGTCTGGGGTAACTCAGGCCGAAGTAGAACTGATTCTGTCCCTATACCCCCTACGTTCTTGAGGGTAACTCTCGTGCGCTTTGAGCCCGTTCGACCAGAACCACAACACTGCGGGAACCAAGAGTTAAGCGATGCGCTACTTCGGGGGCCTGAGCTTCATCAAAGTAGCCCGGGGCGCTGGCGGTATCGATAACACGGCGCCAATGGCAACCGTCGCTTGCCGGGGGAATTTTAAACGATACCTCTTCCCAAAAAAAGTTCAAGCCGATCCAGAGGTTATTGTCATCGCGTACTGACCCCGTTTCAGAACGGTGTCCTGCGATGAGTAAGGCGAGGCAACGTTCATACCAGGCCCAGGTGAGGGCTCCTTCTGGCCCCATCCAACGAACATCAGGAAGGGTCCCCTGGTCATGCGGCTGACCCTGAAAAAAGGTTTCACGGCGTAGGGCCGGGTGCCGACGACGAAAGTGAATCAAAAAGCGCACAAAAGAGTGAAAGTCCGCCTCTTCGCGAACAAGATTCCAGTTAAGCCAGTTTAAGCGGTTATCGTGGCAATAGGTGTTGTTGTTTCCGAATTTGGAGTAGCTCATTTCATCGCCAGCTAACAGCATGGGGGTGCCCTGGGATAGGAACAAGAGGGCTAAGAGATTGCGCTTTTGACGGCGGCGTAACTGTTGGATGGGGGCCTCAGCGGTGAGACCTTCGTGGCCACAGTTCCACGAAAGGTTATTGTTGGCTCCGTCCAAGTTGTTTTCGGCATTGGCCCAGTTGTGTTTGATGTTGTAACTGACCAAGTCTTGCAGAGTAAACCCATCATGGGCAGTGATAAAATTGATCCCGTGGTAGGGATGTCGTCCATCAAAATGAAATAAATCGGAACTCCCTGCCAACCGGGTCGCAACAGCACCGATTTTTTCAGGGTCGGATTTGACAGCTGAACGGATGTCATCCCGGAAATGGGCGTTCCATTCCGCCCAACCCCGGGGAAAATCTCCGACTTTAAAAAGGCCAGCTGCGTCCCAGCCTTCGGCAATGATTTTGGTTTGGGACAAGATTGGGTCATGGGCAATGTCATTAAGAACAGAATAGTTGGGAATCCATTCGCCGTCGGGACCACGGCCAAGGATGGCGGCCAAATCAAAACGAAAGCCATCAACGTGCATATCCACTACCCAGTACCGAAGACTGTCAAGAATCAGCCGGCGGACGACGGGGTGATTACAGTTGAGGGTGTTACCGCAACCAGAATAGTTCTTGTAGTGGCGTCCCCCTTCCAGCATATAGTAAATCGAGTTATCAAACCCTCGAAAGCTCACCGACGGGCCGTATTCATTGCCTTCAGCGGTGTGGTTGTAAACAACGTCCAAAATGATTTCTAGACCGGCGTCGTGAAGGGCTTTTACGAGCTGTTTGAACTCATGCACGGCGGTTCGCCCATCCCCATCCGTGGCAAACCAAGCGCAGGGGCTAAAAAAATTCACCGTCGAGTAGCCCCAGAAGTTCATAAGAGGTTCACCTGTCTCGGGGTTTGTCTTGGTGTTCTCGGCAGGGTTAAATTCGTGGAGGGGGAGTAGTTCGACGCTGGTTACCCCCAAATCTTTAATGTAAGGAATCTTTTCAATCAGACCACGAAAGGTACCCGGTGCCAAAGTCCCCGCCGTAGGGTCTTTGGTATAGGCGCGAACATGGGCCTCATAAATCACCGTGTCTTTGAGGGGAATTTGCAGAGGTTTGTCGCGATCCCATGAAAACCGCGAGGGCGCCACCACAGCCGCCTTCACCGCCTTGGCGAGGTTGGGGACTCGGCTAAAGCTCAAATCCCCCTTGGCATTTCCCCATTCGTAGGCGTAGGCGGAGGCCTCATTCCAGTGATACGTTCCCACCACCGCTTTGGCGTAGGGGTCTAACAACAGCTTGTGGGCATTAAAACGGTGTCCCTGATCGGCTGGATGCCAAGGACCGTCGACCAAAAAGCCGTAGAGCTGACCGTCTTGAATCCCTTCAACCCAGATGTGCCAAATATCGCCAGTTTTATTCAGAGTGCTATCGAGCAAAACCCTGGCGCAGGGTTCACCTTCGGGGGCAGAAAAGAACAGGAGTTCCACGGCAATCGCATGCCGCGAAAAGACCGCGAAGTTGCACCCCTGGCTGTCGAGAGTCGCCCCCAAATTGTAGGGCTCACCGGGCTTTGTTTGTAGAGCTCCGCTAGGAAACAAGGTTGTACTCACCTACCTAATATCGAACATTCTGGAAGGGGTTGTAAAGTTGATCCTCTTGAAATGATAGATAAAATTGGGGACAATGGGGCCCGGAGGTTCTTGAATGAACGATTCCGTTTTAGATTTCACTATTGAAAGTCTCGGTGAACGAAAGTTAAAAAACCCCCTCCAATATGCCAATATTGATGGAAATCTTGAAGCTAACTATGTCAAAGATGACGAGTTTATCCTCTTTAAGGTCTGGGGGCGAAAAGGGGAACCACCTACTCCGCTCGATAAGGGCAATATGATGGAAAAGTCCGGCCCCCGAGAAACCATTTACTTTAACCCCCACCATGTTCATGCGGCCATTGTAACGGCAGGTGGCCTGTGTCCGGGCCTCAATGACGTTATCCGCTCGTTGGTTCGGAACCTGTGGTACGTTTACGGTGTAAGGCGGATCACGGGCATTCAATACGGGTTTAAGGGCTTTTTGCCAGAGTATAACTTTCCTGTGGTGGAGTTGGACCCGGACATCGTCGACGATATTCACAAGATTGGGGGCACAATGTTGGGTTCCAGTCGTGGAGGAAGCGATATCCCAGCGATCGTTGATGCCATGGAGCGGATGAACATCAATATGCTGTTTACCATCGGTGGTGACGGTACCCAAAGGGGTTCTTTGGCCATTGCCGAAGAAATCGAACAACGGGGACTCAAAATAGCCGTCGTCGGGATTCCCAAGACCATCGATAATGACCTGTCGTTTATTCAAAAATCTTTTGGTTTTGAAACCGCTGTTTCGCGGGCCGTCTCGGCCGTTTCGGGTGCTCACGTTGAGGCAGACAATGCGATTAACGGTATAGGGTTAGTGAAAGTCATGGGGCGGGAGTCAGGGTTTATCGCCGCTCATACCGCCCTGGCCAGTACCGAAGTGAACTTTGTGATGATTCCTGAGGTCGATTTTGACCTTGAGGGACCCAAAGGCTTTTTGCAGGCTCTGAAGCGTCGTCTTTTGGCCCGCCATCATGCCGTCATTGTCGTGGCGGAAGGGGCGGGACAGAAGTTTCTCAAGCATATCGAGGAAACAGACGCCTCGGGCAACAAACGGCTAGGGGATATCGGGGCGTTACTTAGAGATAAAATCGCCGAGTTTTTTAAGCAAGAGGGCATGGAAATCAATTTGCGGTACATAGACCCCAGCTACACCATTCGTTCCGCACCGGCCGACCCCAACGATTCGTTGTATTGTGCCCGGTTAGGGGCCAATGCCGTGCATGCCGCTATGGCGGGCAAAACCAAAATGTTGGTTTCACTGTGGTCGGATAAATTTGTCCATGTGCCCATTAAGATGGCCACCTTACGTCGTAACTACGTCAACCCCGAGGGGAGTCTTTGGCGCGATGTGGTCGAGGCCACTCGTCAACCCCAGTCGATGACCAACACGGACTAACACCGACTAACGCCAGAAAAAATTCCCTCTCGAGGAATTTTTGGTTTCCCGAGTGGAAACTTTTAGATTCCCGAGTGGAAATTTTTGGTTTCCTGAGCACGAATTTTTTTGGGCTTTTCAGGGCAGGCTGGGCTGTCTTAGAGCGACTTGAGGTGATAGTACTCAAAACTTTCGACAAGGGCCTCCCACGAAGCCTCAACGATGTTTTGGCTGACCCCAACGGTGTCCCAATCGGTGACCCCATCGGTCATGCTGACAAAGACTCGAACTTTGCTGTCGGTACTCACATCATCCGACGTGAGTACCCGTACCGAAAAATCTTGCAACGTCAGGTTCTTTAAAAACGGGTAAACATGGTCCAAGGCGTTGCGCAGAGCTTTGTCGAGGACTCCTACAGGCCCCAAGCCCACGGCGGCTCCCATGTAGTGCTTTCCCTCGGCCAAAACAAACACACGGCCCAGGGTTTGCGGTTCGCGGTTCCAGGTTTTAAACGATTCAAGGTGGTAGTTGTCTAATTCAAAAAGCGGACGGTAGCGGCCCAGAACCTTAAGCATCAACAATTCAAAGGAGGCTTCGGCGGCTTCGTACTCGTAGCCCGCGTTCTCTTTTTCTTTTAAGAGTCGGGTCAGCTCTTGCACTTCGTGGCTATTCTTTTCGAAGGTTCCAAACTTAGCCAGCTTCAGAGCCACTGTGGATTTTCCTGCCAATTCTGAAACAAGAATCCGGCGGGTATTACCAACCAGGTGGGGGTCCATGTGCTCCATCAGTCCCAAGGTTTTTTTACCGTCGGAGGTTTGCCCGCCGGCTTCGCCTTTTTGAAGAACATCGGCGTGTTGTCCCGCTTTGTGCCCAAAAGCGGCTTCGCCCACAAAGGGTTGCCGACGGTCAGGGATCAAATTGGCCTTTTCAGCAACAAAACGTGAGAGCTCGGTCATTCGGGGTAAGGCCATGCCGGTGGTGTAGGGCAATTTGATTGACAGATTGGGAACGATGGTACAAAGGTTCGCATTGCCACACCGTTCTCCCCAGCCGTTGATCGTTCCCTGAACTTGTCGTGCCCCCGCCTCGACCGCCGCGAGGGTGTTGGCTACTCCTAGCCCTAAGTCGTTGTGAAAGTGAGCACCTAAGCGAAAGCCTCGGGGCAAAAGTTCTTGATAAATGGCGCTCACCTCGGTAACGAGGGTTCCCCCATTGGTATCGCAGGGGACTAGCCAATCGGCCCCCGCCTCGCGCGCCGTTTCTAAAATACGCAGACTGTAGTCGGGATGAGTTTTCCAGCCATCAAAAAAGTGTTCTAGGTCAAAAATGACTTCACGGCCTTCTTTTTTGAGAGTGACCAGAGAATCGTGAATCATCTCGAGGTTTTCGTCTAAAGTTGTCCCTAAAACAGCTTCAACATGCGAACTCCAGGCTTTCCCTACGACGACCACCACGGGCGTTTCTGCCCCCAAAAGGGCCTGAATGTGGGGGTCGGAAGCCGCCTGAGCTCGGGGTTTGCGAGTAGAACCAAAAGCGGCCAGGCGAGCCTGTTTGAGCGGAGCCTTGCGAATTTGATGAAAAAAGGCTTCTTCCTTTTCATTTGCCAGGGGAAAGCCGCCCTCGATATAGTCGACCCCCAGCTCATCCAGACGCCGAGCAATGTCGAGTTTATCTTTGAGAGAATAGTTGATCCCCGTACCCTGCATCCCATCGCGGAGGGTTGTATCAAAAACAAAAACACGGTTGTCACTCATAGGGCCTCCCTCAAAGAGTCAAAATTTAGCGAGGGATGGAGTCACTGTCAAGCTTTCAAAAAAAGCCGGTTGGCGGCGGTTTTAACCCGTTCGGGGTCAAAGGGCTTGACGACAAAATCTCTTGCCCCCAAAGTCAAGGCTTTAAAGACCGTCTGTTTTTGACCGACGGCACTGACAATGATGACTTTGGCGTCGGGGTGAGTTTTTAGCAAATTTTGTAAAACTGTGATGCCGTCAACTTTGGGCATAGTAATATCTAGGGTAACGAAATCGGGGCGGCAAGACTCGTACAATGTTAATGCTTGTACTCCGTCCTCTGCTTCACCGACCACATCAAACTGAGGTTCAAGGATATCTCGCAGGCGCATCCGCATGACAGCGGCATCATCGATAATTAACGCTGTTTTGAGTTTCATGACGAGCCTTCCGTTAAGGCTATGTTGATTTCTAACGAGCCCGCTTCTGAAATAAGCGAGAGCGAGAGGGTGGGGATGTTCAAAAAATCCATGTGGAAGCGTTCCCCTGTGAACACTGCAGGGGGCGTTAATTCGATGGTTTTGTCTTCACCGGCAAGATCAATACTGGCTTTACCGGTGATCATGTTGGCAATCTCACTAATGGCGCTGTTCGTGAGACGTTTAACCTCGGCAGGCAACTTGCCCGGCAACATTCGCCGTGCCACGGTATGCGCAAAGTCTTCGTCGAGCGAGTACACCACCTGGCCCCGAATCGGCCCGGTAATTCCCAAGATGATGCACACAGGACGCGAGGGAACAGGAGTTTTGCGAAGCTCCAGGCCCTTTCTGGTCATCTGGAGGTTGGTTTCGTGGGCAAAAACTTCGCCGGCAGCGCGAATAAAGGGGTTGGCGTATTCAGCTTTCATGGAGCCTCCAGGGAAGGATTATTTCGAAGGTAGTACCGCGACCGGGACGGGTTAGGATACGAACAGAACCCTGTAGTTTGTCAATTTCGGTTTTTACGGCCGCTAGGCCCAAGCCTCGGCCTGAGATTTCCGTAGTTTGAGGGGCCGTCGAAAAGCCTTCACGGAAAAGAAAGCCAAGAAGTCCTTGTTCATCGAGTGGTTGCGCCGACTCAAGCCACCCCAGAGTACGGGCTCGATCGACGATCCGTTGATACGAAATTCCGCGTCCGTCATCTTGGAACCGAAAAACAATGGCCCTCGGTGTGTCGGCAATTTCTAGGTGAATCTTGCCTTCAGGGGGTTTGCCCAACGTTTCGCGTTCGCGGACGGTTTCGATGCCATGATCGAGGCTGTTGCGCACCAAGTGAATAAAGGTTTGGCAGAAAGCTTCTAACCGGTCAGGAATAACCATAAAATCGCCGCCCTGAATTTCGAGGGGAGCTACCCGCTTTCCCAGAGTTTGGGCAAGGGCTTTGGCCTGATCAGGGAGTTTTTGAAAGAGACTTCGCAAGGGAACTTGACGGTGAAAATCAAGAAATTGCCCCAACTTTCTATCTTGGGGGTACCGGTGCCGGATATACCTAATTAACGACAAATAAGGCTTGCGAGGAATTTGAACGGCGTCTGCTTGATGGAGCCAGGCTTCCCCAAGGTGGTCGGTGACTGTTTTCAATTCGCTGTAATAAGCTTTTTTTAATGCCAACTCAAAAGTGGTCGGGTCGGGTGTCTCTTGCAACACCAACTGATCAGAAAGAAAGCTTTCCCACTGGTGACATTGTTCAGCGGTGGCTTGAAAATCAAAAAAACGAGCGTCCGCTTTTATTGTGTGAAGCTGCCGCAAAAAGTCGGACCACTCGTTACCGGGGGCTGGCCCCTGATCCTCAAGCTGGGAAAGTCTCAAGAATAAATCCTGAACGCTGGCAGCAAAGACGGCAAAGGCAGACCTCTGGGTCATTACGGCGTTGAGGACCTTCTGTCGCCAAAATTCTTTTTTTTCAGATTCTGCCAGCTCGGCTTCGGTGGTGACGTCGCGAAGCAAAAGAAAAATCTCTCCCTGCTGATTAGGTCCACGATAACGCACCTGATAGTGTCTCTGTTGATGGGTGAGTTCCTTGTCCATCAAGTCAAAGACGACCTCGGGGTTAGCCTTTTTCCCGACAATCAGCTCGAGGGCCTGACGGAATTCCTCTTGCTGAGTAGGGGTTGCGTACAAAACCTCACCAACGAAGCCCCCGGGAAACATGGTCGAAGCAAGGGGCTTAAATGTTTCTTCGGAGCCCAGGGAACGTCGAAGTCTTCCTTGGGCATCAAGAACAAAAACGAAAACTTTGCCGCCCTGGGCCAACCACGATTCTTGAGCTACCAGTTCTTCGTGTTCCGCCGTGAGTTGGTTCTGATACCGAAAACATCTTAATCCAAGAAACACGGCCACCGCCGTGATTAAGACGAGAAAGATTAAGGAAATTGCCAGCAAAGGTATAACTTGCATGAAAAAAACTTATTTTTATGAATGATTATCCTTGAATAAATCATTCAAGTTTCAATGATAGGACTAAGTTTTCACTTTAGTCAATAAATAAGAGGGGGGGATCAGCCGGATTGATGGGCCGTTCACTCCCGGGTAATTTAGGTTTTATGCAAGGTTATGCTTTAATCCAGCCCCGGCGTGTCCTTGCTGTCTTACCAGGCCATATTCGCTTTTTAGCGGCGAACAAGACGAGGTTGCTGAGCTTTTGATTCGGCGTGGGGTGTCCCCCGAGCGGATTCACCGAGAAAATTCAGCCGCAGAGGTGACTTTGCCTCGGCAATTGCGGAACTTTGCTTGACCTAGGCAAGAATTTGAGGCAAATTTTCGTATGGCCTTTGAAGAACTGTATCAAGAAATTATCCGTGACCACTATAAGCACCCACGGAACAAAAAGCCGCTGGCTCACCTAAAGGCGGTCGAAAACCCCTCTTGTGGCGATAGCGTCAAGGTTCAACTTGATCGTGAAGGGGAGCATGTACAAGCCGTTTTCTTTGACGGCTCAGGTTGCTCCATTTCGATGTGTTCAGCCTCTATGATGTCAGAGCTTTTAACGGGAAAGACGGTGGAAGAAGCCAGACGGTTGGTTCAGGAGTTTTTGGCGGTGATCCGCGGTGAACTACCCCCCGAAAAGCTTGAAGAGTTAGGGGATCTTGTCGCGTTAAAGGGAATCGTTGATTTGCCTGTCCGAGTCAAATGTGCAACCTTGGCTTGGCATGCGGTCGAGCAAGCCCTTACTCGTGAACCTGTCGAGGAAAAAAAATAAAGAAAGTCGGCAAAACCGCTTGATTTTTTTTTCGGACTGGTGTTTATTAACACTCGTCCGCTGAGACATGGTGGATGTAGCTCAGTGGTAGAGCTCCAGATTGTGGTTCTGGCTGTCGCGGGTTCAATCCCCGTCATCCACCCT
>JAJXVP010000133.1 GCA_021782055.1 bacterium
GCCAAGGGTTCAGGGGTGGTGGTGGACCAAAAAGGAAGACTGTTCTTGGTTCGGCAGTTTTCCTTCGGTTGGGTGGCGGCCCAGCCCGATCAAAGGCTGTTGGTGCATAACCTCCAGGAATGGGCACAGGCCGTCGATGGACGAGTCCAGGTGCGTGACGATCAGGGCTTTAGCCTTCTTGATACCGCCAAAGGCCCGGTCGAAAACGGCCTTTCTGTGTCGTTGACCTTGCCTCAGGGCCCTTGGACGCTCACGCTTTCGCGTTCGTGGAGTGAGCTCCTGGCACCCTATTTACCATTCTTAATTTTGCTCTTTGTTCTGTACGTGGTGGCGGCGGTGACTGTGCTTTTGTTACGCAAATTCCTCATTGACAGATTGTTGCAGACGCTCGATAAGTTTCAGCGTGAAACGGTCAAAATTGCCTCGGGCGATTACTCGGTGACCTTAGAATACACTCCTTTTCAGGATCTTAATCACGTTTTAGAAGAACTCGAAGACCTTCGAGAAAAAATCTGGCTCCGTGAACAAGACCTCAGAGATTCCGAGTACCGCTTCCGGAGGATGTTCGAGGATGCTCAAATTGGGATTCTTCACTCTACCCCCGAGGGGGAACTTTTAGACCTCAACCAAACCATGGCCAAAATTCTGGACTTTCCCTCACCCGCCGAGGTGAAGGGAGCGTACTTTAGTGCCAGCGAGTTCTACGTTCGTCCCGAAGAACGTGCCCAGGTGATTGCAATGCTCAAGGCCAGTGAACATGGCAAGGCCCAAGCGAAGACCCAGTTTTGGACGCGCGGTCACGCAACGATTCGAAAGGTAAACTTGTACCTGAGCCAGGTGTTTGACCCCAAGCGCAATGAGTTTGTTATCGAAACGTTTTGCGAGGATATTACAGAAGTTGAAGCCGCCGCCGAAGCGATTCGCCGCGTCAATGAAGACCTTGAACAAAAGGTCGAAGAACGCACCCGGCACCTTGAAATTGCCCTCGGAGACCTCAAAGCGGCCCAGGAACAGCTAATACAAGCCGAAAAACTAGCGGCGTTAGGCCAACTCATCTCGGGGATCGCTCACGAAATCAACACCCCGTTGGGGGCCATCGCGGCTTCGAATGATAATGTTCTTGCCCTGCTCAAAAAGGTGCTTGAGTCGTTGCCGTGGTTGATGCAGGTGTTGTCGTTAGAACAGCGAGCGTTGTTTTATCGGCTGTACGAAGTGGGTAACCGCGAAATCTTGTTGGTTTCAGGGTCGCAACTACGGCAAAAAAAGAAGAGTATTTTAGGCTTCTTTGCCAAGTTTGGCGTAGAACCCGATGAGGAGTTGGCCGATAACTTGGCCGAGCTGGGCGTTGAAAACGAGTTGGAACCGTTTTTGCCCCTTTTGCGCGACCCCCTGGGTAAAGACGCCGTGCGCATGATCAACGAAATGCTCAGCATGGAAAAATCGTGTGCCATCATCGACCAGGCCTCGGACAAGGCGGCGAAAGTGATTCAAGCTCTGCGCACCTTTAGCCACCAGAACCAGGAGGAGCCTTACCAGGCGGTGGACTTGGCCGAAGGTTTAGAAACGGTGCTGACGCTCTTTCAAAACAAGATCAAACTGGGGGTGGAGGTGGTTCGCACCTACGGTGCTTTACCGCCTGTGGCCGGTTACCCGGACAAACTGAACCAAGTCTGGACAAACCTCATAGCCAACGCCTTACAGGCCATGGACTACAAGGGGCGTCTAGAGGTTACCATCTCAAGCGACGGGCCATGGGCGCGAGTAGATATCGCCGATACGGGGCCGGGAGTGCCCCCCGAAGTTCAAAACAAGATTTTTGAACCTTTCTTTACAACAAAAAAGCCGGGAGAAGGAACGGGCTTGGGTTTGGATATCAGCCGGAAAATCATCGACGATCACCACGGTACCTTGACCTTTGTCAGTGAGCCGGGACGAACCATCTTTACGGCAAGGCTCCCCCTGGCGGTGAGTGTTTAAACTCTAAAGGACTTAATCGCAGTCGATACACCCTGATTCGAGGGGAGCGACAGACTGCTCGGTGGCATTGATGCGTTCACGAATGTCTTGCAGCTGGGGCAGGTGCGCCTGAAACGCTTCAACTACCCTAGGGTCAAAATGTGACCCCGAGGCTTCTAAAATCATAGCGGTTGCCTGTTCAAAGGGCATGGCAGGCTTATAGACACGTTTGCTTAACAGGGCGTCAAAAACATCGGCAACGGCGGTAATCCGGGCTTCGTAGGGGATGTCATTGCCTTTGAGCCCTTTTTGATAGCCAGTTCCGTCCCAGCGTTCGTGATGGTAATAGGCAATGTTCCTGGCCATCTCGTCAATGCCGTCGGCACTAAGAATTTTATAGCCGTACCAAACATGCTTTTTCATGATTTCAAACTCTTCGGCCGTGTAGCGTCCTGGTTTATTCAAGAGCTGGCAAGCTACACCAACTTTGCCAATGTCATGAAGCCGCGAGTAGATTCGGATTCTTGAAACATAGCTTTCGTCCATACCCAGCTTTTCGGCGAGAAAAGCCGCGTATTCCGAGACGCGAAGAATATGGTAGCTTGTATCTTCGTCGTAGCTGAGGTTGGCGGCCTCTAAGGCGGTAATCATCGAAAACGTGAGTTTTTCGATTTTAAGATCTTGCTCGTGAATCAACTGAAGCTGAGTAAACTCGCGTAGAGCCTGCCTGATGGTAAAAACAAACTCTTCTTTTTTCCAGGGTTTGGTAATGTAACGGTACAATTGAGCGTTATTGACAGCTTGTTTGACCCCTTCAAGATCGGAAAAGCCGGTCAAAAGGATGGTAAAAGCCTCGGGAAATTGCGCTTTGATACGGGCCAGCAATTCATGCCCCTTCATGCCGGGCATATTCTGGTCCGAAATAATCACGGCCAGCCTTTGGTCGGACCCCGATAGCTCTTCAATAATCTGCAACGCTTCTTCGCCGCTTTCCGCCGTTTCTAAGACGCACAGCGAACCCAGGCTGTTTCGTAGTTCAATTCGAAGGCTTTGTAGAATGATGGGTTCGTCGTCAACACAGAGGATCAGCGGGGCACTCATACCTTCAGTCTAAATTGGCCAACCCACAACGTCAACAGATTTACTACTAGACGTGTTTACTATCGGTCGTGTCACGGGAGTCACTCTGGTCAAAACCCCCTAAGATCGATCATCTTTAAGGCATTAAGGAGCCGTAGGAATGCGAGAATTTTGGGCCATTGTCGAACTTCGCACCAAGCTGGTCAGTCTGACCTCGTTGGGCCTGGGACTCATCCTCTTACTGAAAGGTTCACATTCACCGGTCTGTTGGGTAGCAGTCGGGCTCTTTGCCGTGGTGCTTTTCCTTTTAGATATGGGAACAACAGCCTTTAACACCTTCTTTGATTTTTGGCATGGCATCGATCGTCGTGAGCTGAACTTTGAAGCCGACAAAGTGCGTGTTCACAAGGGAACGCCGCCCGGCGCCGCTTTGGTGATCGCCCTAGCGCTATACATGCTCGCCGGGGTGCTGGGCCTGGGGCTGGTGGCCCTTCGCGGCGGTGTCATGGTTCTGGCAGGGGGCTTGGGGATGCTTGTTGGGTTTTCGTATTCGGGCGGGCCCTGGCCTTTAAGCGGGACACCGTGGGGGGAGGTGTTTGCCGGGACCTTTTTAGGGGGGCTTGTGATCATCTTAGTTTATTTTGTCGGAACTGGAAACTTCTCGCCTGAAGTGTTGCGCCTCAGTCTGCCCTCGACGGCTATGGTGGCGGCGCTGTTGGCGGTCAACCATACTTGTGACCGCGAGCCCGACCAGCTGGCGGGACGGCGTACCTTGGCCGTCGTCTTGGGGCCTTTAGCTCCGTGGGCCCCTTTTGTTTTAGGTGCCTCGGCGTGGGGGCTGAGTCTCGCCCTGCTATGGCGGACCTTTACCCCCGTGTCGCTCAGTCTCTTTTTGGTAGGTGCGGTTGTTGCTGGGGCGGGGACTTTAAGCATGAAGCGCCGGGGCTTTTCTGCCAAAAGCAAAGGACCGCAAATGCGCGCCATGCTGGGCCAGCTGGTACTCTTCAGTTTGGTCTACGCACTCAGTTTACTGTTTCAGGCTCCCTTACCTCTTTAGGCTTCGCTTTCGTACTGAAGTTTCACCAAATCGTAGTAGAACCCACGTTGTGCCATCAGTTCTTCGTGGGTACCCCGTTCAGCAACCCGCCCCTCGTCAAGAACTAAAATGAGATCAGCCTTTTGAATTGTCGAAAGGCGGTGAGCAATCACCAAGCTGGTGCGTCCTTTTAAAAGTTCTTCCAAAGCCTGTTGAATCAGAGTTTCGGTGACGGTATCGACACTGGCCGTTGCCTCATCAAGAATCAGCAAAGAGGGGTCTTGGGCCAAGGTCCGAGCAAACGAGATGAGTTGTCTTTGTCCTGCCGATAAGTTGGTCCCCCCTTCGCTGAGCGGGGTGTCGTAGCCTAAAGGCAGAGCAGTGATAAACTCGTGGGCGTGAACGCGGCGACAGACGTCTTCGAGCGCCGAACGCGGTAAGCCTCGGCCCAGATCAAGGTTCTCGGCGATGGTGCCCGAAAACAAAACAACATCCTGCAAAACGCTTTGCACATGGCGGCGCAGGTCCGCCAACTCAAATTCGCGTAAATCATGATCTGCGTAACGAATTGACCCAGAATCGACATCCCATAACCGGGTCATCAGGTTGGTCAGGGTGGTTTTTCCGGCACCTGTGTAACCAACGACCGCGACCTTTTGGCCAGGTTCGAGGCGAAAGCTCACCCCTTTGAGCACGCGTTCATTTTTTAAGTACGAGAACTCGACCTTGTCAAAAACGACGGCACTAGGCGGAAAGCTGTCCCAGCGTAATTTTCCCGTGTCAGGAAGAGGGTCTCCGTCTTCCCAGAGCGCCAAAACACGCTCAGCGCCAGCGAGGGCCGACTGCATTAGGGTAAAGTTTTCGGCGATATCACCCACCGGCTGGTAAAACTTACTGACCAAGTTAATAAACGCTACTAAGGCCCCTAGGGTCACCACCCCTTGGTCGTGCAAGCCGGTGCCGAACCAGATTAAAAAGCCCAGGGTGGTCGAGTTCAGCACATCGATCAAGGGCCGAAAGATCGCGTTGACTTTCATTTCAGCAAGGTTGGCCCTCAGCAACTCTTGGTTTGCCCCTTGAAACCGGGCCCGTGTTTCGTGTTCCCGGGTGAACAATTGCACCAAGCTCATGCCCGATAGGTGTTCCGAAAGAAAAGTCGTTACCTTGCTAATCCCGGCGCGAACACGACGGTTGGCTTTTCGACTCCCCTGACGAAAGAGTACGGCTAAAACTAGCACTGGGGGTAGGCTGATTACGGTAAACAGGGCCAAAGAAACATTGATGACAAAGAGAGTTACCACTACACCCGCCATCATGACAAAGTCTTTCAAGAGCGACGTAAAAAATGAGTTAAAAAAATCACTGAGGGTAGCAATATCGCTGGTGACTGCAGACACTAACTGACCCGTTGGCTTTTGGTAGAGCCAGGAGGAGCGGCGCCTTTGCAAACGGGCAAATAAATCGCCTCGCAGGTCGCGCATCACGTCTTGGGATACCTTTGCCAAGTTATAGACTTGGAAAAATGAAACACCAAGGTCAATGATGAGCATGGCCAGAATTCCCAGCCCAGCCATCGTTAGAGTGGCGCTGTTGTGGGCAAGAATTCCTTGGTCAATTCCAAATTGCAAAAGAACGGGGATCGCTAACTCGCTCGCAGTGGCTATCGCTAGGGCGGCCAGCGAGAGTCCCACCGCTACCCGGTAGGGGCGCAAAAAGGCTGTAAGCCGAAGAATAAGCTTGGCGTCTTTCATACGGGCTTTGGGCTCGGTCATAGGTCCTCCCCGGCATGCTGTAGGTGAGCGATTTCTTGAAAGATCCCCTCTTGCTGCAACAGTTCGCGTGGCGGACCGGCTTGGACGATTCGTCCCGCGTCAAGAACGATCACCCAGTCACAACGCCTCAGGGTGGCAACCCGATGGGAAATCAAAATGCTGGTGGTCCCAGCTCGTTCCTGCCTTAGGTGAGCCACAATGTTTTCTTCGGTTTCGACGTCGACCGCCGAAAGCGCGTCATCTAGCACGAGGACGGGAGCACGGGCGGCTAAGGCTCGTGATAAAGCTAGACGTTGTTTTTGTCCCCCCGAAAGGGTTACGCCCCTTTCGCCAATTAGGGTATCCCAGCCTTGCGAAAACCCATCAAAATCGCGGTGAATGGTCGAAATTTCGGCCATTCTTCGTAAAAACGCTTCGTCGGCATCGGGGGCCGCAAAGGCTAAGTTATCCTTGATGCTTTCAGAGAACAAAAAGGTCGTCTGTGGTACCAGGGCAAAACAGTTTCTGAGAGCTTTCAGGTCGTAGTCGCGAATATCCCTACCATTCAAAAAAACGGTGCCGGGGGGCGGGTCAGCTAGGCGTGGGGGCAGGTTGAAGAGGCTAGACTTACCGCTGCCTACTTTGCCCAAAACGCCTAAAAAGGTTCCTTGCGGAATTTCGAGCGAGATATCGTGCAGTACAGGGTCGCCATAACCCCAGGTGAGGTGACGAAAGCTCAGGTCAAAGCGGTCGGGACGACCTAACGCTGATGCCCCCGAGGTGATCCCTGGTGCGGTGTTGAGAATTTCAGCAATGCGCCTTAAGCTGGCGGCGCCCCTCTGCAAGAGGTTGACAACCATGCCGGCACTCATAAGGGGCCAGATGAGCATCGTTAAATAGGACAACGAGGCGGTAAATTGCCCGAGCGAGAGCTTTCCCTCCATCACGGCTTGCCCGCCAAAGAGCAAAAGCAAAAGCGCCGACAAGCCCGAGAGGGCCGAGATCAGCGGAAAAAAGAACCCCCACAAACGCACTAACTTCATGTTGGCTTCTTTAAAACGGGTGTTGGCCTCCCAAAAGGCCTTGTCTTTGGTGTCTTCGAGGACAAACGCCTTAATTACGCGATTGGCTGTCAGATGCTCCTGGACAAAGGTTGAAAGCCCCGAATAGGCCTCTTGAACACCCTTAAAAAGTTTACTGATCAGACCTCCGAACAAAAGAATAAGCAGAGTGATGATCGGTAACGGGCTGACAATAATCAGGGTGAGCAGGGGGTTTTGGGCAAAGAGAATCACCAAAATGGATCCAGAGAGAAAAACCGCGTCGGTGAATGCTACCAACGCAAACCCTACCGCCATGCGGATCGCCTCGAGGTCGTTGGTGGCCCGGGCTAATAAATCACCCACGGTGGTTTGTTGATAAAACGAGGGGGGCAAAATGGTGAGGTGGGCAAACAGCCGGTCCCTCAGCTCTGCTTCGATGCGTCGGGACGAGCCGGTAAGACAAAATCTCCACCCTACGCGACCCAAAG
>JAJXVP010000134.1 GCA_021782055.1 bacterium
GTTTCTCATCAGTCTACAAGCTGGGGGAGTTGGTTTAAACTTGACTGCGGCGGATTATGTTATTCATATGGACCCCTGGTGGAACCCTGCGATCGAAGATCAAGCCAGCGATCGAGCCCACCGTATAGGGCAAACGCGGCCCGTAACGATTTATCGCCTTATTGCGAGCAATACCATTGAAGAAAAAATTGTTCGTCTGCACCAGTCAAAGCGGGATTTAGCGGATGCCTTGCTAGAAGGGACCGAAGGGGCCGCAAGGTTGAGTGCGGAACAACTCATCGAACTCATTTCGGAGGGAGTGGGCCGAAGCCCAGGGGATAAATAAATTCAGGAGGTGTTTTTCTCGAGTTTCTTGGGCTGTTCAGGGAAGTTTATAGCTCCTATAGTACTGACTAAGGAGCCTACATGAAACTCATTGCTGTAAATGGCGGACCACGGAAAACTTGGAACACGGGAACGGTGCTAAAACATGCCCTGGAAGGAGCCCAAGAGGCTGGGGCTGAGGTGGAGACCTTTCATCTTTACGATTTACAGTATCAAGGTTGTACCAGTTGTTTGGCTTGCAAAAGAAAAGGGTATGCCCGCCCTGGACAATGTGCGATGCGCGACGGGTTGACGCCTTTATTGGAGGCTGTCCAAACCTGCGATGCCCTGATTTTAGCCTCTCCGATCTATATTGGGAATGTCACAGGGGCCATGCGTTCCTTAATGGAAAGACTGCTTTTTGCCCCTCTCACGTACACACCGGACTATGGATCCGTATTTCAAGGCAAGGTTCACTCTTTGTCCATTTACACCATGGGTGTACCCGAAAACCTCATGGTGCAACAAAATTATCCCGTCCTGTTTGAAAGCTATCGACAGCGGCTGACCATGCTCGGCGGAACCTCTGAAGTCCTTACCGTGAACGATACGTTTCAGTTTGAGGACTATTCTCGTTACGTTTCCTCGCGTTTTGATCCTGAACACAAGGCTCGAGTCAAAGCCGAACAATTTCCTTTGGATTGTCAAAAGGCCTTTGAAAAAGGAAAAGAATTGGTGGAAAGGGCTAGAAAAGAAAAATTGACAAATTAAGCTTATTAAACTAGTCTCCTTGTGAGTTAAATTATAAAGGGGTTAATGTGAAAAAAATTCTAGGTTTGGGGTTGCTGTTCATCTTTGCGGCCACGTTTGCTTTTGCCCAAGACGCAAGGAAAAATGTTCCAGAAGGTTTAAAGAAGGCGAGTGAAATTGACACAAACATTTTTGGTTTGTTTTTGGGGTACTATACTCTGCGTTTTGAGACGAACCTTACCCCCGATGGCTTTGTTTCCATGGGAATCAAAGGGAGTTTCAATTCAAACACCTTGTCAGGTACTTCGCTGACGGATACTGGCTATAGCCTAATGGGAGATATCCGGTTATATCCGGCGTACTATCGTGATGGGTTTTATTTAATGTTTGAAACAGGGTATGTCGGTTCAACATTATCTGACAGCACAGGCTCTGTCACACTGGGAAGTATCCCGTTTGAAGGCGGTTTAGGGTACAAGTGGAATATTGGTCAGTTTGATATTGACCTTAACTTTGCTGCGGGAAAGCAAATTTACGTGAACCAGCCTAATAGTAGTCTTGTTGACCTCAATTCCTATCCCTTTAATCTCGCTTTTGATGGTGGTCTACTTGTCGGTTACAGATTTTAAGGCCTTAAACTGATTTTCAGGTCTTGCCGAGATTTCAGGTCTTGCCGAGTTGATTCTGTCAGGGCATAATAAGCTCTGGCAGAATACCATGAGGGGGAGGGCTTGTGACCCCAGACTTAAAGCTTTTAGTAGAAATGGCTGACCGCGAGTTTCGAGGCCATACCTTTAATGGTCAATCTTTGATGGAAACTCTTAGACAACTGAACCCGGAAGAAGCGGCAGATCGCAACACCGTCGAAGGTTACTCCGCTTGGGATAATCTTGTCCATTGTATTTATTTTAAGTATGCTGTGGTTCGGTTTATGGGGCAATCCGCAGGGTGTGACCCCTATCCATGGACAGAAGGGAGTTTTCCTCCCATCCCGGATGTCTCCGCACAGGCTTGGACAGCGGCCCTAGACTACGCAGAAAAAGTTCATGATACGTTCACCCTGACTGTCCGTTCTTTAGATCCGCAACACTTGAATAATCCTTTTCCCGCCTGGGATTGCACGCTGGGCGAGGCTTTGATCTGGATACCCCCTCATGATACTTACCACACAGCTCAAGTTCGAAATATGGGCTTGGCGAGGTTTAAGCGTCCTCGAAAACAACCCGGAGTCGGCTTTTGAATCAGGGAGCCTCGGAGCTGAAATGCCTACAATGCGGTAATCTTGCCGAATTGTACTGGGGTGTTGCCCTCTGTGAGAATTGTCGCGACATGGCTGGGGCAACCTGTGCCGGGATCAGTGGATCAGAAACCTCCGAAGAGACTCCTTCCTCAGTTTTGGGGAAAGGGGTGTGTTAATGTCCGAACGCCTCTCGATTCGCACAAAATTGGGCTTTGGTGTCGCCGATTTGGGCGGAAACCTCTTTTTTACTGCCATTTCCTTTTGGGCGCTAAACTATTTGACGGATACGGTAGGCCTCAAAGCCGGATTGGCAGGTGTAGCCCTTGCCGTAGGGCGGCTTTGGGATGCCTTTGCCGACCCTATGATAGGGTTGCTGAGTGATCGAACCAGGACTCGCTGGGGTCGTCGTCGACCCTTTATGTTGTTTGGTGCGATTCCCGTCGGTATTGTTTTGGGCCTGTTCTTTTCGGCTCCTCATACCACAGTTCAAGACCAGCTATTCTGGTGGGCTCTGCTTTTATTTGCCTTATTGAGCACGACGTTTAGTCTGGTGAATATTCCGTATGGAGCTCTGACTCCGGAACTCACCACAGACTATCACGAACGAACATCTCTGAATGGGTTTCGTTTTGGATTTGCCATTTTGGGGACCATCTGCGGTGCTGCCTTAGTTCAACCGATATTGCATTTCTTTCCACAAAATCATGAAGCCGGCTTTCATGTTGTGGGAATCGTCTTTGGACTCATCGTGGCCCTCTCGACTTTGGTGACGGGCTTAAGTGTCCGTGAAAAGGCTATACCTGCCGTGGTCACCGGCGAGCCCTTATGGAGAAGTTGGTTGGGTGTTTGGAAAAATCAACCTTTCCGAGTCCTTTTAGGGGCCTACACTATTCATATTTTAGGCATCACGTTTTTATCCGGCAGCCTTGTGTACATGTTTAAATACGTTTTGCACAATGAAGCCGGGACGACGATTGGTATGCTCATTCTGATGTTGGTAGCGGCTGTCTCGATTCCGTTCAGTGTTGTCTTTGCTAAACGCTGGGGAAAAATCAAAGCGTACCAGTTGGCGATGGTCCTACTTCTGGTCGCGGCGACATTGGTCTGGTTGTTAGGAGAGCGACTAGGGGCAGGGTTTGTCGAAGGGATAATGGCTCTTGCTGGGGTGGGGTTGGGGTTCAGCTATGCTCCTCCTTATGCCTTGTTGCCGGATGCTATTGAAGTTATGGCGCGACGTAAAGGGAAACGTGAAGAAGGAGCCCATTATGGGCTTTGGAACTTTTCTTTAAAGTTAGCACAAATGGGGGCGGTCGCTTTTTCAGGACTTTTTTTAGCTTGGTCAGGCTACGTAGCGGATCACGAACAAACAAGCTCGGCACTTATTGCAATTCAAATCTTAGTGGGTCCAGTTCCTGCGGTTTTATTTTTGGTTGCGGCGTTGCTCCTTTTCCGTTACCCCCTAGATGAAGCGACCTACGACCGCGAAATTCAGACCAATAGCCAGTGATTGAACTCGCTTATTGCGAGATCGCCAGGCCTCCTGCCGTCGCCGCATAAAGTTGTGACCCCGATAGCGTTACCATATTGATGGTGTTACTTCCTAAGCCGTTCTTCGTGGTGAAGTTGAGCCAGGAACTGCCATTATTTGTGGAGATACAAAGGCCTGAGGCTGTACCCGCATAGAGTGTACTACCAGAAACGAAGACACTCAAAACGTTATTGCTCGTCAAACCGGTACTTACGGTTTGAGCGGTCCAAGTCGAACCACCGTTCGTCGAGATGGCCAAACCGGCTTGGGTCGGAACATACAAGGTCGAGTTATTCACAAAAACACCGTTGGTATTATTGCTACACAAACCATTGGCCGTGGTCAAAGTTGTCCACGTGTTTCCTCCATCCGTCGAGTACGAAAGTCCGCCACCATAAGCGGAGGCATATAGTGTGGTACCGCTTACCGCTAAGCCAGTGATATTGTTGCTACCCAGACCATTCGTTGTCGTGGCGGTGGTCCAGGTACTCCCCCCATTTTGGGTAAACGCAAGGCCCCCGTTTTGCGTTCCGACAAAAAGGGTTGACCCCGAGAGGAGAATTGCAGTGATTTGATTACTGGGTAAACCATTGGCTGTCGTATAAAGCGTCCAAGAGGAGCCACCCGTGGTAGAAACGTATAACCCTTTAGCTGTCCCCACATAGAGGTTGGAATTGACATGTTGGAGGCAGTAAACCCACGTGTTGACGGGTCCTCCCGCTGAAACACCACTCCACGATGTGCCTCCATCGGTAGAAGACAGTAAACCATTCGCGGTACCCGCATAGATGGTGCTGCCGGGAAGGACAACATTGCAAGTGTTGCTATTGAGGCCTGAACTATCTTGCATGGTCGTCCAGGAAGTTCCACTGGTGGTAGAGTAACAAAGTCCCCCACCGTACGTCGCGGCATAGATTGCTGTTCCGGAAGCGGTCACCCCCGTAAGGTCATTGGTTGAAAGCCCCGTGGTCGTATTGTAGTTTGTCCACGAACTACCGGAATTACTGGAGACGGAAAGTCCGCCATCTAAGGTCGTAACATAGAGGTTGCTCCCCGATAGATACAAACCGCTCAATTGATTACTGGCCAAACCATTCGCCGTTGTGTAGTTCGTCCAGGAAGTTCCACCATTTGTTGAAACCGATAACCCCCCTCCTTGTGCCGCCACATATAAGGTTGATCCAGAGAGGGCAACCCCGGTTATGGAATTTCCTGCTAGGCCATTCGTCGTCGTGTACGTGGTCCAAGTGGTTCCACCGTCAGAGGAGATGCACAGACCAGCCCCTTGAGTTCCCGCATAGATGGTGCTTCCAGACACGGCTAGGCAAGTGATTTCATTGCTGGCCAAACTTGTGGTTACCGTGGAATTGACCGCTGTCGTCCAGCTGGAGCCGTTGTTGGTGGAGAGGGAAAGGCCTCCTCCGTAGGTTCCTACATAAATAGAGGAGCCCACGACGACAATACACGAGACATTGTTACTACCTAAGCCATTGGCCGTGGTATAGGTGTTCCAAGCTGCTCCGCCGCTGAGCGAAATGGATAAGCCCCCTCCGTTTGTAGCGGCATAGATTGAGGTGCATCCCACGGTGACTGCTTGAATATAGTTGTTGGCAAGGCCATTGATGGTGGTGACATTGCTCCAATGAGAGCCTACATCCGTCGAAACAAGAAGGCCTGCACCATTGGTCCCTGCACACAAGAGGTTAGAAGTTGGGTCATAAGCGATAGAAGTTAAATAAGGATAAATGTCCGTGGTGGAGCGGGTATTTTGAAACGTAAAGTTTTTGAAGGCAATATTGAAGTCAGTAGGAAGAAAGCTCAAAGTTGAGGCGGTATCTAAGCCCTGATAAACCAGAACTGAACTGGTTTTGGTCGCTGTTTCGTTACCCAGGGTAAAGGTGGCGGTCATGAGATAGGCTCCAACGGGGGCCACTGTATTGGTGTACGTGTAGGTGCTACCTGACGAAACCAGCGAAGGTGTCAAGGTTTGCCCCGAAGGAGTTACCAGGGTAAGGGTTGAGGCGGTTGGATACTGTCCTGCCGATTGAAAATCAAAAGTGAGGTGAATCTGTCCAGTGCCTGTTCCCGAGGAAAGGTAGTTTAAGGTCACCACCGAGGAAGTTTGCGGTGTGGCGGTGGTATCTACTGAAGTCGTTCCTTGAGCGATGACATTACCATTACTATCTAAGCCTTGAACTAAGATGGAGTAATACGAGGGGGTAAGATTGGTAAAGGTCCAACTGCTTGTGGTAAGCCCAGTCTTGGTCACTGCAGTTCCTGTAGACGGTGTGAGTGTGATGCTGTAGGTCGAGGGGGGTGGGAAACTTGCTGGGAGAAGGGTTCGGGAGTTGGTGGACCATGAGATGGTAAGCCCAGCGTTGGAGACGGAAGCTGCACTGGGGTTCTGACAGGCAACACTCAGAATCAAAAGCAACAAAGCTGGAATAATGCCCCTGATTAGCGAAATCATAGTTCAAATCTCCTTAGTAGCTGATTGTGATGGGATAGGAGGCGGTGTAAATCAGCCCATTCGCGTCTGTAATCGCGAGCATGAGTTGATTCACGCCATAATAGGCTGTGGCGGCAGATTGAACGTACGTCAAGGTAGAAGACGTGGCCCCTTGAAGCGGTGTCCCATTTAGATACCATTGATAACTTTTGGGTGTGCCATTATACGTTGAAGTAAATTCAGCTGAGATTCCCACATAAACCGTTGTCGTGCCTGAGATGGTCACCGTGTAATTGATGGGATTGCTGAGTGTAATAGTACCCGAATTGCTATTTGTCCAAACGGCGTAGAGGATGACATTGGCGGAACCCATCGTTAAAGAAGAACCCGCCGCGTAGGAGGTGCCCGAGCCGTTGGCCTGAGTGTTCCAACCGGCAAAGCTGTAACCGGACAGGGCTAAGGAACCCGTGTTGTTGGCGACGGTAGCTACAGCCCCCGAGAGGTACTTGTTGCTGTCTGTGGGAACAGTTCCGCTGGTGGCTCCGTTCGCATTGTAAGTCATCGTGTACGTGGGGAGGGCTGTCCAGACGGCGTAGAGGATGACATTGGCGGAACCCATCGTTAAAGAAGAACCCGCCGCGTACGAAGTTCCCGAACCGTTAGCCTGAGTGTTCCAACCGGCAAAGGTGTAACCGGAAAGGGCTAAGGAACCTGTGTTGCTGGCGACGGTAGCTACAGCCCCTGAGAGGTAGTGATTGGTGTCTGTGGGGACAGAACCACTGGTGGCTCCGTTCGCATTGTAAGTCATTGTGTACGTGGGGAGGGCTGTCCAAACGGCGTAGAGGATGACATTGGCGGAACCCATAGTTAAAGAAGAACCCGCCGCGTAGGAGGTGCCCGAGCCGTTGGCCTGAGTGTTCCAACCGTCAAAGCTGTAACCGGACAGGGCTAAGGAAGCAGAATTCCCAAGAATTGTTGCAACGGTTCCCGAGAGGTAATGATTGGAATCCGAGGGTATGGTACCGCTAGTGGCTCCGTTGGAATTATAGGTAATGGTAAACGTAGGGAGCGGTGT
>JAJXVP010000135.1 GCA_021782055.1 bacterium
GAAGGCAGTTTTCAGCTATGGCGTTAGTCTCCGCCATAGCTTCTTTTGTCCTTCCCGGGCTAGGACAGTTTATTAATAAACAAGTCCTCAAGGGGCTCCTTTGGTTGGCTATCCCGGTGCTGTTGCTTGGGGTAGAACTTTCAACTTCCCACTGGGATCGCTGGTGGACCATAGAGACTCATAAGGTTATGTTGCCAGCCCCCCCGGCTTCAGCTCCTGCTCAAAAATCTCCACAGACTCAAGCCTCGTCTCAAGTTGCGGCTCAGACCGCCCCTCAGACGGCGGCTAAACCCGCACCGCAAAAGCCTCATCCGGTAGCTCACTCGTTGGCTGCGCTTGAAGATACCTCCAGCTCCAAAGCCTCGGGGTCAACAGACATGTATGGGGATTCTACGAGTTCCTCAGGTTCGTCAAGTTCTACAGATTTGTATGGCGATTCCACCCCGTCTAAAAAGGCTTCCACCCCGGCCAAGAAGCCGGCTGTAGCAAAAAAATCGTCCGACGATTTATATGGACCGTCGACCTCGGCAAAAAGCTCTGATGCGAGCTTGTACGGGCCCGCTACCTCCAGTAAGAGCACTGCCACTAGTACCAACTCGACAAGTTCTACCTCGACAAGTTCTTCTGGTTCTTCGGATTTGTATGGTCCGAGCTCTTCGACAGCTGTCGCGCCTACATCTAAAGCCAAAAAAGACCTCTCAGCACAAACGGCGGCAGCTGCGATGGCCTTGTTTGTGCATCACTACGAATATCCCAATTACGCGTACCAAAAAGACAAACCAACCTATCCGTTCCGTGATTTTGGTGGGTTTTTTACCAAAGGACTTTGGGGCTTGTTCTCGTTGGGTTCTTTGGTGATTGGTGATCAATACGCGGGTAAAAAAATTATTTTGTTTGATCAGACCAGTACCTGGCTTACCGCTGATAACTCTGTTAATTACATGGGTAACGGGTTAATTGCGCTGATTATTCTTTTGATTGCCGCTTTTCTTTGGGTCTTGGGTATTGTGGACGCGTACTTATCGCGCCTCGATTTCGAAAAGACCGGCGAAGTTGAGCCGTTTACCAAGTTTGTTTCACGGATCTGGCACACGCTTTTTTCGTATATTGTGTCAGCCCCAGCGTTTCTAGCCATTTTGTTCTTTACCGTCATACCGTTCGCCTTTACTTTTCTTTTGGCGTTCACGGACTACACGTACAAGGTTCACGTCGGGCAAAACTTGGTTCATTGGGTGGGCTTTGATACCTTCCGCTTCCTCGTTCTTGACCCTTCGTGGTTGTTAATCTTTGGCCAGATTTTTGCGTGGACGGTGTTCTGGGCTATTATGTCCAGCTTTACCGTTTTCGCACTCGGCTTTATCAACGCCATGGTTGTGGAGTCGCCCTTGGTGAAAGGACGAAAGTTTTGGCGGGCCATTATGATTTTGCCCTGGGCCTTGCCGCAATTGATCGTTCTCATGGTGTTCAAAAACGTGTTTGATACCAACGGTCTGGCCAACCAGCTTCTATTTGCTACCCACCTGATGCAGCCAGTGACTCAGTTTCTCGCTTCTATAGGGTTAGAAGGTCACCCGGATCAACCAATCTTCTGGTTTACGCAAGTGTACAACGGTGCTTTGGCAAAGACTGTTGTTGTGCTTGTAAACTTGTGGTTTGGCGCGCCGTACCACATGATGATGATCATTGGTATTTTGTCGGCCATCCCCAAAGATATGTATGAAGCTGCCGAAGTCGATGGCGCTTCGTCCTTTGAACGATTCCGGTCGATTACCCTGCCCATGGTCCTTTCTGCCACGGTGCCAGCGCTGATCATGACTTTTAGCTTCAACTTCAACAACTTCGGTGCTGTGTTCTTCTTAACCGGAGGTGGCCCTGCTTGGGAGCCCAGTCAGATTCCTGACAGCATGAAGATCATTGCCAGCGCCCTGCCGGGGCAAACCGACATCTTAATTTCGTGGATTTACAAGCTGTCGTTTACCAAAGGCTTTGAGCAGTTCAATGTGGCGGCGGTTTACTCGATCGTTATCTTCTTGATCGTCGGTGCCTTTTCTGTCTTTAACATGGTCCGATCGAAATCCTTCCGAGAAGAAGGGGGCAACGAATGACTCAGTCTCAACTCCATCCCCGCACGGGGGCGGCTCGAACCAGCAAAGTTTTGGGAACCATTTTTGTGCATGCTTGGTTAGCTTTGGCGACCTTAATGATTATCATCCCGCTCTTGTGGATGATTTTGGCCTCCTTTACTCCAGGTAAGTTGTTGTCGGGTGTTAGTTTGATTCCTGACTTTTCGCACTTTACCTGGGAACATTACATCTACCTCTTCACCTACAAGAGCCAAAACTCTCAAGCAACGTCGGACTTTGTGGCTTCGTTTTTACGTTCGCTGAGTGTGGCGGTGCTGAATACCTTCGTCGTTGTTATCTTCTCGACGATGGCGGCTTACGTCTTTTCTCGCTTTCGCTTTAAAGGACGCCGTCCGTTGTTGATTGTTCTGCTGTTGTTGCAAATGTTCCCGTCCTTTATGGGAATGATTGCCTTGTTCCTGATCTTTAAAAGCTTTGGTTGGCTGAACCAGCCTTTGTACTTTGTGACGTTCTATGTAGCTTCGGCGGTTCCGTACAACATCTATCTGATTCGTGGCTTTATGCGCAACATCCCCATGTCGCTGGATGAAGCCGCACGAATAGACGGAGCCTCAAACCTGACGGTATTTTTTAGAATTATCTTTCCGCTATCTGTACCGATTTTGGGTTTTGTCGCGGTTAACGCCTTTATGCAACCGTGGCTTGACTACATCATCCCGTCACAGCTGTTAACGCCTGGTCGTGCCGATACCGTTGCCTTGACGATTTTCCGCATGACTGACCCTTACGAGACCTTGATCTATAACCCGTTGAACTTCATGGCGGCAGGCTTACTCTTGACAATTCCTATTGTCATCGTCAACCTTCTCAGCCAACGGTTCATCATTTACGGATTAACTTCAGGAGCCGATAAGGGTTAAGGTTTGGCAAAGTCCAGTTTCTGGCGGACAGCGCTCCGCGCTCAACTATTTAACGCCGATGCCCGCGAGTGTGGCAACGCCCCCGCGGCCTTGGCGATTCTTTTTTTAGTTCTCAGTTCGTTAATGGCGGCTTTTCCGTTTATGTTAAGCCGCTATTCTGTTTGTGTCGAAAATGGCCAAAGCTCTCATTACCCGGGCTTAGGTTCCGCTTGGTTGGCGGTTGCCCACGAAGGTAAGGGTGTTGCTTTTCAAAAAGGTGAGCTTGTTAAATCGCAGCACACCCCCGAAAAGATTTCTTTCAATGGCTGGACGATTGCTTTTGGAAAAGCTGCCTCTGAAAAACTTACGCCGCCGTACCTTGCCTTCGCCGATCAACGTGTTCTTATCCAGTCCGGAAGTTATGCTGTAAACGGTCCAGCGGCGGTGCTTGACGGCATCGACCAGAATGGCTTGCTAAAGCTGTCGCAAAACTTTGACGCCTTTACCAACTTTGTCAAAGGTTCGTTGTATGCGTTATCGACGGTAGAGGTCCCCGGAGCATTTTTAAGCATCTTTGCGTTGATGTTGTTGCAGAATTTAATCTTTGTTTTGATTTTGGGGATGTTCTTGGCCATGTCTGGTCTGCGCATTGGTTGGCAGACTCCCGACGAAAAACGTCGTGTTGGCTACTGGCCTTCGTTAAAAACCGTAGCCTGCGTGACTGCGGGGCCTGGTCTCGTCGCTGCCATCTTTGGCGGGGTTGTACCCCAGTGGGGGATGGCTGTTGCCATGGTTGCGTATTCCTTGCTTTTGGGTTTACGAGTGATCATGGTCTACATGAGCCGCTTTAAAAACAAACCCCGCAAACGCTGATTCAAGGTTCAAATTTTGTGATTATTTCTTGTTGTGATTGTGTCTATAACTTGGCGAGAACAAGCTTATATCGCGATAGTAAATAGACGTAAAGCTGGCAAGATTTAATCACAAATTCGTTTGGAAAGCGACGTACAAAGCTAACCCAAAGTCTGGGTTAGCTTTTTTTAGGTCCTACTTCTCAACTACCCAGACTGTACTTTGCGAAGCGGGAATGGTTAATTGACCGCTGATTGACTTTTGTCCAGCTGGCAACAAACCCTCAATCGAGTTCCAAAACGGAACCAGTTTTAACCCAGCAGGCAAGGGCAATTGGGGGCTGTGAGTGTCCATGTTATGAACAACGAGCACGGTTTGAGTCGGGGAAACCCGTTCGTAGGCGTACATTTCGTTGGCCGTAAAGTTGTTCCACGTTATTGGTTGATAAGTTCCGCCTTGGATAGCGGGGCTGGCGACACGTAAATCGGATAAGCGCCGGTAAAAATTCAAAAGGGATTTTGGGTCTTTGTTTTGTGTTTCTACCGAGGGCGTGTTGTCGTTTTGGTCGACGGCGTCGTGCCCGTTGCTAATTGCCCAAGTGGGGTTCGGGGGGGAACCGCGATCGTTGTTCCAAATAAAGTCATCACGGCGGGCCACATCATCGTTCATGTACCGCGCGCCAATCATACCGAGTTCTTCGCCGTAATAAACCCAAGGGAGACCTGGCAGAGTTTGTTCAACGGCGGCAGCAAATTTGTTGAGCTGTAAACTAAAGACAGGGTCCTGACCGGTTAGCACCAAGAGCTGGCTCATCAGCCGGTCTTGATCGTGGTTGGTGAGCAGTGTCGAAGGAGTGAAACCAGGGTGTTGATCAAAGATCGCCAAGCTCGATTTTTCCATCGAATTCAAACCACTGAAACTTCCACCTCCGATGATGTTGATCATCGTGTGAGCATCGGCAAAGTCAAAGTCGCTGTCTAAACTATCAGCATAAGCCGCCAGTTCAGGAACTGACCAGGAGTAAATTTCGCCAAGAAAAAAGACGTTGGGGTTGATCGTCCGTGCGTACGAGCGCAAGCTTGACCAAAATTCATTGTTCAACTTTACCGTAGGGGTACCTCGGGGGTACTTTCCGGCATTAAAGATGAACTTAGCGGCATCAAAACGAAAGCCGTCAACGCCGCGTTCTAGCCAGAATTTAAGAATCTTATGATACTCTTGAATAACTTGGGGGTTTGAGGCGTTCAAATCGGGCATTCCTGCCCAGAACGACGAATAGTACACCACGGGGTTCGAATCTTCATCATAGGTAGTATTCCACCCGCCCTCGCCATAGCCGTAGGTAACCTTGGGATTCTTTTGAATATACCAGTCGCCGTAGCGACCTTTGGGGTTGTTGGCAAACGATTGAAACCAGGGGTTGCCCCGGCCCGTATGGTTAAAAGGCATGTCCAAAATGACTTTGATTCCTCGTTTGTGGGCCGCCGCGACAAGATTTTCAAAGTCTTGCATGGTTCCCCATTTGGGGTCGATGGCGAAGTAATTGTCGACATCATATCCATGGTAAGAATCGGCGGGGAAAATTGGTGATAGCCAAATGACCGAAACATTGAGGCTGTGACCTTCGGCCCCTTTGCCATCATTGAGATAGTCAAGGTGCTGGGTCAGTCCTTTGAGGTCACCCCAGCCGTCGCCGTTCGAATCGGCAAACGAGTAGACGAGTACCTGGTAGGCAGGGCCTTTGGCCGCTTTCCACCAACCGGGTTCGTCTTTCGCGACACCCAATAAATGGACAGGTGGTTCGCTGACCTTAGCGGAGGGGGCCGGGGCGGCGGTTCCACTGGGGGCGGAAGCGCAAGCGGCAAGCACGAGGGCCGTAAGGCCAAGAAAAAGCGTATGCAAACGTGGTAAACGCAAAAGTTTCATGTAGGCTCCTAAGAAAAAAAGCTTTCCCCCAAGGTGTACCACGCGGGGGAAAGCTTGAACAGTCAGAGGCGGCCACAGCCGCCAATGTTACATTTCGATAATGGCGGCAGTTAAGGGGCCAACGGTAACTTTGCTTGACGTAACGGTCAGGCTATTCGTGGTTGTTGCATAGGTGGTCGCGGCGGTTCCTGGTAATCCTGCTGAAACACCATCCGCTAAAACCGTACCGGTGGTCAGATCCCCCGGCGTAAAGCTGTGTGAGCTTGTATCAGCGTTAACAAAGACATAGAAGGTGTGGGCACCGTCCGACGATTTAAGGCTATAACCAAAGGAGTTGACGTTCCCTGTGCCCTGATCAGAGGCCAGGCCAGCAATGTTTGTTGAAATGTCAGCATCCGGCAAGCGGAAAGCGTCACTGCTTTTGCGAATCTGAATGAGGCCTTGCACGTAGTGATAAAGCTTGTAGCCGACGGTGCTGGTGTCATAGTTGGTAAAGTTGGCGGTGATCGGATCGCTGGTGTAGGGTGAGACAGCTACCGTCGTCTGGGGGTAGGTTTCGGTAGCGCTGAAAAGAATCTGGTTGATGGCGTCGCTGGCGTTGTAAGAGTTATCGCAGAACGTCCGACCGTTAGCAGCAACCTTGGTATTTGGTGTAGTCCCTGCAGGAACTTCTTTGGTACGGAACATCTCGTCCCCGGCTTGCATAAAGGCCAACCCTTGGCTGGTCATTAGTACGGTGTAGCCGACTTCCATCCGTTGTAGTGCCGTATTGTAGTCGGCGGCCGTTTTGCCCAAGTTGTCGGCGTCGGCAACCACGTCATAAAGACACAGGTTGTCGTGGGCCGATAAGTAGTTAACTACGTTGTTTGTCGAGAAAGTTCCCCCCGAAAGAGTGGCCCAGACGGAGTTGCTTCCGCCATCGTTGGGGTTTCCAGAAATATCTTTCAACATGTAACCATAAGGTTCAGTAGCGCCGGTGATGAACGCTGGTGAACCATCACTGGGGTAGCCGTTTTTCATAATCTGCCTAAAGCTGTCCGAAAACATACTGACGTTGAGGCCGTTAAAGAAGCCAACGTGTTTTTGATCGGAGCCAGTAAGCGGATTCCCCAAGTAGTCGGTGGTGTCTCCAGCATAAATGCCGTTCCAACCTTCACCTAAGAAGAGAATGTGCGGGTCGCTGGCTTTGGCTTGCAGGTAAGCGTCCCGAATGGTTTGGTTGTCAATGACGCCCATGAGGTCAAAGCGGAAGCCGTCAACATGATAGACGTTCACCCATTGCATGATCGATTGCACAATCAAGTTGCGAGTGTACTCATGTTCTGATTTTACGTCGTGACTACCGGCGCCATTGTTGGAACTGTTACGGTAATAGTAACCACTAACAGCATTGCCAAGAATCGAGTCGTTGGCTGTGTGGTTATAGACCACGTCCAAAATGACACCCATACCGGCATTGTGAATAGCGTTAATCAGGGTCAAAAGTTCCTGAAGGCGTTTTTGTGGGTCATTGGGGGCCGAGGAATACATCC
>JAJXVP010000136.1 GCA_021782055.1 bacterium
TACCCGTTCGCGCCCACGAGCGAACTGTTTCATCGACATGAAAGGCCAGAGGAACAAAAATACTGCTAGCGGCTAAAAGCAGACCTAACGTGGCACCGAGAGCCGGGGCGAGAAAGCTAAAAAAGCGGGCTATGGCACGGGCCTCGATAGGGTTATTCTCGCCGATGCTTTTGCCCACCATGATGGCGTTCGCGTTTGTGGTGCCAAAAAAGACGACCAAAACTAATTTGATCGCTGTATCGGCTATATTATAAGCCGCCATGGCATCAGTACTGAGGCGGGCAAAGACCAAGGCGGGAATGGTGAAGCCTAAAGCCCAGCCGACTTCGTTGCCGACAACAGGCCAGGTTACCTTAAAAAACTGTCGGCGTTCCTCGGGCCGAAATTTGAGTTCTTTGAGCCTGGCGGCTAAGGGGTGCCGTGTCTTTCCTCTACGGTGGCGATAGATTCCAAGCAAAATGACAGCCATCTCGACAAAACGTGACACGACAGTAGCTAAAGCCGAGCCTGCCACTCCCCAGGCGGGGCACCCGAGGTTCCCAAAGATGAAGACCCAGTTAAGAAAGGTGTTAAGGGCAAGCGAGAGGACGCTGGCTACTAAAGGGAGGCGAACTTTTTCCATACTTCGCAACACATTCACGAAACTTAGCGTGACCGCTTGAAAGAGAAAGCCAAAGCTGACGAAATGTAAAAACTGGCCACCCTGGTGTATAACCTGCGGATCTGTTGAAAAAAGACTGAGAATCTGTTCAGGAAAAAGTTGCGCCGCCGCAAAGAACAGCAAAGCGCCGGCAGACATCACTGCCACACTTAACCCCAAGAACCGACGGATCGCGGCAAGGTCACCCTTTCCCCAAAACTGAGCGGTAAAGATGGCGGTTCCCGACCCTATGGCAAATAAAAACAACAGGAGAAGAAAAAATATTTGGTTTGCTAAGGCGACTCCCGCGATACTCGCCGCGCCCAGTGACCCGATCATCACGTTGTCCGCGAGGTTAAGGGCACTCCCCACGAGGTTTTGCAAGGCTATGGGGCCAGCAAGGGCAAAGAGGCCAGTGACCAGTTTGGGCATGAGCTTATGGTGTTCCTGTCAGCGGGGGGGCTGTCAAGGGTTGGCGGTTTAGCCTAAGCTTAAAAGGTATTGCGCGGGGTGTTGCACGTTGGGGGGTATTATGGCGTGGCTCTTAGGGTGTTACGCGGTCGTTTTAGCGGCCAATATGATGTTTGCCGTCCGGCAAAATCAGCAGGGTAATAGGCTTACAAAGCCGCTTTTAATACCGTTACTCATCCTTTTCTACGTCCTGTCGGCTCAGCCTGCTAACGGTTGGGTGGTGGGTGCCTTGGTCCTCGCATTTTTGGGAGATGTCTTTTTGCTGGGACAAAAAGAAATTTTCTTTAAAGGGGGGTTAAGTGCCTTCCTTTTGGGAAACATCTGCTATAGCGTTGCCTTTTGGCAGGGCTCAGGGGGACTGACTCAACCGTTCTTGCTTTGGCTCTTGGTACCCTATGCCGTTGTTGGGGTCCTATTGATGCGGTGGCTTTGGCGTTACCTGGGGGGGCAAAAAATCCCCGTACTCCTTTATCTTCTTGTCATTTTTTTGATGAGCTGGACCAGTTGGTTCTCGTTGGTTGAGGCCTCCCGCCTTACCGCTGTCACTGGGGTCGTGGGCTCGTTACTGTTTATCGTATCGGACGTTCTTTTGACGTTTAAACTTTTTGTCAAACCCCAGAAAAACGTTCAGGCCCTTGTGATGCTTTTGTACGGCCTCGCCCAGGTGTTTTTAATCGGTAGCTTTCTTGTATGGTAGAAGCCTTACTGGCGCTGATCCTTGCGGGCGTGGCACTTGGCGAGGTTCCCTTTTTTCATTTTAATCGGGCGACTCTGGCCCTTGTGGGTGCGGTGGTGGTTTTAGTGTTGGGTGTCATCCCGCTCCACACCGCATATCAAGCCATCGATTTGAATACGTTAGCACTCCTTTTCGCGATGATGGTGTTTACCGCCCATTTGCGCCTTGCGGGGTTTTTTGAGCTGGCCGGGCAAACCCTGGCTCGCTTTGCGCACTCTCCGAGGGGCTTTCTTGGGCTAGTAATCGTTGCGGGGGCCCTGTTCTCGGCTCTATTTATCAATGATACCGTAGTGTTGCTGTTTACACCCTTAGTCGCCCAGCTTACCTTGGCTCTTGAGCTAGACCCTCTACCGTACCTGATGGGGTTAGCCGTAAGTGCCAACATCGGCTCAATGATGACGCCGATTGGGAATCCTCAAAATATCCTGATCGCGACCTCGTCGGGGCTGGGCTTTAAGGCTTTTGCTTCGGCGCTTTTTGTTCCGGGGGTTCTGTCCCTGGGCTTGGCCTGGCTGTTGTTGTCCTGGACTTACCGACAATCCCTTCGTCGGCGGCCCTTGGTAGGAACTCCTTTGAAACGTATAAGGGTTCACAAGGCCTTACTGCTGAAAAGCGGTCTGGCTTTGGCGGTCATGATCGGGGGCTTTCTGTTGGGTTGGCCCTTGGCCCTCGCGGCGTTGGCCGGAGCGGCTCTTCTTTTGGTCACGCGGCGGGTTAAACCAGTCAAGATTTTGGCAAAAATTGACGGGACACTTTTGTTGTTTTTTGCGGCCCTGTTTATCATTACGCGCGCCGTCGAAAGTACAGGCGGCTTTCAGGTGTTGTTAGCGTGGTCGAGGCCTTTTTTGGCGGGAAACTGGTTGCTGTTCTCGGGCGTCTCTGCCCTGCTTAGCAACCTTATTAGCAACGTTCCTGCCGTGATGGTGCTCAAACCCTTGATCCCCACGTTGGTCGACCCGTCAAAGGCTTGGTTAGCGTTGGCTGCGGCCTCGACCTTGGCAGGAAATCTCACGCTATTAGGCTCTGTAGCCAATTTAATCGTTGCCGAAACCGCGCGTCCTTATGGGATTAAGCTTACCTTTCGGGAATATTTGAAAACAGGTTTACCCCTGGCGATCTTAAGTATCGCACTGACGGCGGGTTGGTTGACCCTTCCGTATTTTGCTCAAACTCCGTAAACTACGGACATGGCGGAACAAGCTTGGACGGTAGACCTGGGATTATCAGCGGTGGTGGTGTCGGTTCGTCATGGCCGGGTGGCGGTACTCACCGTTCCTGGGCTGAATGCACCGACTTCTGGACTGAGCGACCCGGCGCAAGAGCCAACCCTAGCTTTGCCGTTTGGTCCCTTTGATCCGGGAAAACACCGGACTCTGGACTTGGCGGTACGTGCTTGGGTCGATGAACTGAGCGGTTTGTCGCTGGGCTATGTGGAACAGCTCTACACCTTTGGTAACCGGCACCGCGATCCTGTCCGTCTGGAACAACGTCGACGCTTACTGACAGTGGGTTACCTTGCCCTGGTGGGCCCCGAGGCTCCTTCGCAGACTCGGGCTGGCGTTTGGCGCGATTGGTATGATTTTCTCCCGTGGGAAGATCATCGCAAAGGTCGCCCCGCTGTTCTTGATGAAGTTATTTTGCCTCGGTTGGGCTCGTGGTGTTCTCAACGCGAGGGCGATTCAAAGCTTTCGTGTGAACAAAGGGTTGCCGTGGCGTTTGGAACGGGAAAGTCCACCTGGGACCCCGAAAAAGTTTTACCGCGCTTTGAGCTGTTGTATGAAGCCGGCCTGGTATCCGAAAGTCAGCGCGATTGGCACGCCTACCCCGAAACCGAGCGTGACCTTCTTCCTATTACCCAGCACCTCATGGCCGATACCGAGTTCAGGGCGCAGGACGCCCGCTTGGGTTTACCTATGGAAGGGGATCATCGTCGGATTCTGGCTTCGACCATGGGCCGATTGCGCGCTAAGATTCGGTACCGGCCCGTCGTTTTTGAGCTGGTTGGTCAGGTCTTTACCTTGCTTCAGCTTCAGCGCGTGGTCGAGGCCCTGTCGGGGGTTGTTCTTCATAAACAAAACTTTCGTCGTCTTTTGTTGCAAGGGGGCTTGGTCAAAGAGGCCGAAGGCAAGGATTCCTCGACGACGGGGCGACCCGCTCAACTGTTCCGCTTTAGGCACAGCGTTCAATTGGAACGCCCGGCAACAGGAATAGGCCTGCCCCAGCGTCCCGCTAAAACTTGACAAAAGAAAAGCTTCCTGTGTTAATGAAACACATTATGGACATTCGCGAGCTAGAAATTACGGCGGAGTTGGCACAAATCGCCCTTACCCCCGTCGAGCTGGAACGCCTGGGCCGGGAAGTGACTCAGATGGTTTCGTACTTTGAAAAAATGAAAGAGGTCGACACAGACGGCCTTGAACCCACCACCCACGCCTTTGTGAAAGCCAACCGCGTTCGCCCCGATGCCGTGAAGCCCAGCACGCTGGCGGATGCCGCGCTCGAAAGGGCTCCCGAGCTAGAAGACCGCTTTATCGTGATCCCGAACGTCCTATAGGAGACCTCCATGGCGAAACTCGAAGACTCGTGGAGGCGTTTTTCTGAAAAAGCCGCTTCCTACACCGCGTATGCGAAAGCCTGGGAAGCCAAAATTGGCGCCTTTCTCAGCTTTAATCCCCAGCACAACCCCGCCTCCACCTCGGCTGTCCCCGCAGGGCAAAGCCCTGTAGCGGGTTTGCCGTTCGGCGTCAAAGACAACATCGCCGTAGCAGGCTTTCCCTTGACCTGCGGCAGTAAAATGCTCGAGGGGTTAACCAGTCCCTACACGGCTACCGCCGTACAAAAGCTGATCGACGGTGGAGCTCGTCCTGTGGGAAAAACGAACTTGGATGAGTTCGGCATGGGTTCCTCTACTGATAATTCCGCTTTGGGTAAAACCAACAACCCTTGGGACGTGACCCGTGTGGCCGGTGGATCGTCCGGAGGCAGTGCGGCCTGTGTCGCGGCAGGCCAGGTTCCTTTTGCCTTGGGCAGTGATACCGGGGGTTCGGTTCGACAACCCGCCGCATTCTGCGGTGTGTACGGTTTGAAACCCACCTATGGAACGGTGAGCCGCTTTGGTCTTACCGCCTATGCCTCGTCGTTAGAGGTCATTGGTGTGCTCGCTACGACGGTGGGCCTTACCCGTTCCGTTTACGACCTTATAAAAGGCGAGGATGGTAATGACCAAACCTCGCTTAAGAGTGAGCCTGGCCCCGCCCGTCCGGTGCGCAAAATTGGTATCTTGAAGAATCTGACCGGGTTAGCCCCCGGGGTCGAAGCAGTCTACCGCGAGTCCTTAGCCACCCTGAAAAAGCTGGGTTATACTCTGGTGGAGGTAGAGCTCCCCACGCTCGAGTATGCCGTAAGCGCCTACTATACCATCGCGACGGCCGAAGCCAGTGCCAACCTGGCACGCTTCAATGGGATTCGCTACGGCCTTCGCCCTGAATATGCCGAAAACCCCGAAGACCTCATTCGTAAAGCGCGAACCGCCGGTTTCGGCGACGAGGTAAAAACTAGGATCCTGTTAGGTTCGTATGTTCTGCGCAGTGGGTTCCAGGATCAGTTTTATACTAAGGCTCAAAAGGTCCGTACCGCGATTCGCCGGGACTTTGACCGGATCTTTGAAGAAGCCGATGTCTTTCTTTCGCCAACGTTTCCCACCACGGCCTTTGCTCATGGCGATACTACGATGACGTCATTTCAACAAAAGCTGGCCGACAAGTTCACCGTAACGGCGAACTTAACCGGACAACCGGGTTTAAGCTTTCCTGCCGGTTTAGCTGACGGGCTTCCTGTTGGTCTACAGGTGCTAGCCCCGGTCTTTGAGGAAGGGCGCCTCTTTGAAGTCGCCGATCGTTTTGCCGAGGCTGTACCCCCGGCGGCTTGCCCGGGAACCTCCCTGGACTGGAGTCTTTGATGTACGACACCTTTGTCGGTTTAGAAATCCACATTCACCTATTAACCAAGAGCAAGGTTTTCTGCTCGTGTAAAGCCCATTACGGCGATGAACCCAACACCAATGTTTGTCCAGTCTGTCTGGGTTACCCCGGGGTTTTGCCTGTTTTGAACGAAGAGGCTATCAAGCTCGCCTACGTGGTGGCCCAGGCCCTTAACTGCCGGCTTTCGCCACGCACCCTGTTTGAGCGTAAAAACTACTTCTACCCCGACCTCCCAAAAAACTACCAGATCAGCCAGTTCCGCGATCCTGTCGGCGAAAACGGATTTATCGATGTCCCGCTGGGTGAGGGGGTTACCAAGAGGATTCGCATTCACGACGTCCACCTCGAAGAGGACGCCGGCAAGATGATTCACGCCGGCGACATGAGCTTGTGCGACTACAACCGAACCGGTTACCCCCTGCTTGAAATCGTTACCGAACCAGACCTTTCGGGCGGCGAAGAGGCCGAGAGGTTTCTTCAGTACTTTCAGCGCGTGGTTCGCTACCTTCATGTCTCGGATGGAAACATGGAAGAAGGTTCGCTCCGTTGCGACGCCAACATCTCGATCAACAAGACCGGTGGCGGTTTGGGAACGAAAGTTGAGGTCAAAAACCTTAACTCCAGTCGGTTTGTCCGCAAAGCCCTTGAGTTTGAGTTCAAACGGCAAAGCGCCCAGTTTGAAGCCGGTACACGCATTGTTCAAGAGACCCGCCTGTGGAACGAGAACCGCGATGTGACCGAGTCGATGCGCAGTAAAGAATCAAGTCACGACTACCGGTACTTCCCTGAGCCTGACTTGCCACCCTTTGTACCGTCCGGTGACTTTCTTCGGCTCGTGGACAGCTTGCAGGTGGAATTGCCCCTCGCCCGCCGTGAACGTCTCAAGACGACCTGGGGGCTAAGCGCCGAGCAGGCAGACTTTGTCAGCGAGTCGAAGAGTCTGGCCGATTACTTTGAAACGACCGCTAAAGCCAGTGGTCAAGGCGCATCGGTGGCGAACTGGCTGATGGGCGACGTCCAAAAAGAGCTTAAGCACTTTGACCTCACGCTCGAGGCGAGCCCCTTGTCGAGCGCCCGACTGGCTCAACTGGTGACCCTTTTGGAATCGGGCCGCATCCATATCAAGATTGCCAAACAACTGCTGATTGCTGTTTTTGAAGAAAACAAAGACCCCGAAACTCTCGTTAAAGAAAAGGGATGGGAAGCCATCACCACCGAAAGCCAGCTTCAACCCATTCTGGATAAGGTGTTTGCCGAGCATTCCGGTGTGGTGGACGCCATTCGCGCGGGTGATCAACGGCAAAAGGGCTTTTTGGTGGGGCAGGTGATGCAGGCCACCGGAGGGCGCGCCGCAC
>JAJXVP010000137.1 GCA_021782055.1 bacterium
GTGCGGCGCGCCCTCCGGTGGCCTGCATCACCTGCCCCACCAAAAAGCCCTTTTGCCGTTGATCACCCGCGCGAATGGCGTCCACCACACCGGAATGCTCGGCAAACACCTTATCCAGAATGGGTTGCAGCTGGCTTTCGGTGGTGATGGCTTCCCAGCCTTTTTCTTTAACGAGAGTTTCGGGGTCTTTGTTTTCTTCAAAAACAGCAATCAGCAGTTGTTTGGCAATCTTGATATGGATGCGGCCCGATTCCAAAAGGGTCACCAGTTGAGCCAGTCGAGCACTCGACAGAGGACTAGCTTCGAGGGTGAGGTCAAAGTGTTTGAGCTCTTTCTGGACGTCGCCCATCAACCAGTTGGCCACCGATGCGCCTTGGCCACTGGCTTTTGCGGTTGTTTCAAAGTAATCAGCCAGACTCTTCGACTCGCTGACAAAGTCTGCCTGCTCGGCGCTTAGCCCCCAGGTCGTCTTGAGACGTTCACGGCGGGCCAGGGGCAGCTCAACCTGCAAGCTGTCCACGAGCCGAAGAAAGTCACCGGACGGTACAAAGGGTGGCAAGTCTGGCTCAGGGAAGTACCGGTAATCGTGACTTGATTCTTTACTGCGCATCGACTCGGTCACATCGCGGTTCTCGTTCCACAGTCGGGTTTCTTGAACAATGCGTGTACCGGCTTCAAACTGGGCGCTTTGCCGTTTGAACTCAAACTCAAGGGCTTTGCGGACAAACCGACTGGAGTTGAGGTTTTTGACCTCAACTTTCGTTCCCAAACCGCCTCCCGTCTTATTGATCGAGATGTTGGCGTCACAGCGGAGCGAACCTTCTTCCATGTTCCCGTCCGACACATGAAGGTAGCGTACCACGCGCTGAAAGTACTGAAGAAACTTCTCGGCCTCTTCGCCGCCCGAAAGATCGGGTTCGGTAACGATTTCAAGAAGGGGGTAACCGGTTCGGTTGTAATCGCACAAGCTCATGTCACCGGCGTGAATCATCTTGCCGGCGTCCTCTTCGAGGTGAACGTCGTGAATGCGAATTCTCTTGGTAACCCCCTCACCCAGCGGGACATCGATAAATCCGTTTTCGCCTACAGGGTCGCGGAATTGGCTGATCTGGTAGTTTTTCGGGAGGTCGGGGTAGAAGTAGTTTTTACGCTCAAACAGGGTGCGCGGCGAAAGTCGGCAGTTAAGAGCCTGGGCCACCACGTAGGCGAGTTTGATAGCCTCTTCGTTCAAAACAGGCAAAACCCCGGGGTAACCCAGGCAGACCGGACAAACATTGGTGTTGGGTTCATCGCCGTAATGGGCTTTACACGAGCAGAAAACCTTGCTCTTGGTTAATAAGTGAATGTGGATTTCTAAACCGACAAAGGTGTCATACATCAAAGACTCCAGTCCAGGGAGGTTCCCGGGCAAGCCGCCGGGGGTACAGCCTCGGCAAAACGATCGGCGACCTCAAAGAGGCGCCCTTCCTCAAAGACCGGGGCTAGTACCTGTAGACCAACAGGAAGCCCGTCAGCCAAACCGGCAGGAAAGCTTAACCCCGGTTGACCGGTTAAGTTCGCCGTTACCGTGAACTTGTCGGCCAGCTTTTGTTGAAAGGAGGTCATCGTGGTATCGCCATGAGCAAAGGCTGTGGTAGGAAAGGTTGGCGAAAGCAAGACATCGGCTTCTTCAAAGATCCGGTCAAAGTCCCGGCGAATCGCGGTACGGACCTTTTGAGCCTTGGTATAATACTGGTCCTGGAACCCACTGCGCAGAACATAAGACCCTAACAGGATCCGAGTTTTTACCTCGTCACCGAAACCGGCGGTTCGCGCTTTACGAATGAGGTCTTCGGGGTTTTCGGCATATTCAGGCCGAAGGCCATAGCGAATCCCATTAAATCGAGCCAGATTGGCGCTGGCTTCGGCGGTTGCTATGGTGTAGTAGGCGCTCACGGCATACTCAAGGGTGGGGAGATCTACTTCGACCAGGGTGTAACCAAGCTTTTTTAGGGTGGCTAAGGACTCACGGTAGATTGCTTCGACCCCGGGGGCTAACCCGGTCAGATTTTTCAAGATACCAATTTTGCGTACTGGGCGGGCGGGGCCAGGCTCGCTGTTAAGCGAGGTTTGGTCGTTTCCGTCTTCGCCTTTTATAAGGTCGTAAACGGAACGGGTAAGGCTCACCGTCGTAGCGAGCACACCAATGACCTCTAACGACGAGGCATAGGCGGTAAGACCAAAGCGGCTCACTGTTCCATAGGTGGGTTTCAAACCATACACCCCACAGAATGCGGCGGGTTGTCGGACCGACCCCCCTGTATCACTACCCAAGGCGAAGGGAACCTGGCCTGCAGCGACACAGGCCGCACTGCCCCCCGATGAACCACCGGCCACACGGGTCACGTCCCAAGGGTTGTTGGTTTTACCCAGAGCGGAATTATCAGTAGAGGAACCCATGCCGAACTCATCCAGGTTCGTTTTTCCCACAGGACGAGCTCCACCGTCGATCAGCTTTTGTACGGCGGTAGCCGTGTAGGGACTGGTTAACCCCTCGAGCATTTTACTGCCGCAGGTCAACGGAAACCCTGCCACGGCAATATTGTCTTTGACGCCAAACGGCAAGCCTGCTACAGGGCTATTCCCTGTGGGGGCAGTTGAAGCTGAGTCGGGGTTAGGCTGGGGGTTAAAGCTGAGAAAGGCGCCAATTTTGGCTTCCCAGGCTTTCGCGTACGCGGTGTAGGAAGCGGATTTTTCAGAAAAACGCCTCCACGAGTCTTCGAGTTTCGCCATGGAGGTCTCCTATAGGACGTTCGGAATCACGATAAAGCGGTCTTCTAGCTCGGGAGCCCTTTCGAGGGCGGCATCCGCCAGCGTGCTGGGCTTCACGGCATCGGGGCGAACGCGGTTGGCTTTCACAAAGGCGTGGGTGGTGGGTTCAAGGCCGTCTGTATCGACCTCTTTCATCTTTTCGAAGTACGAAACCATCTGAGTCACTTCCCGGCCCAGGCGTTCCAGCTCGGCAGGAGTAAGGGCGATTTGTGCCAGCTCCGCCGTAATTTCTAGCTCGCGAATGTCCATAATGGGTTTCATTAACACAGGAAGCTTTTCTTTTGTCAAGTTTTGGTGGGACGCTGAGGCAAACCTATTCCGGTTGCTGGGCGTTCCAGTTGAACGCTATGCCTAAAGCGGAACAGTTGAGCAGGCCGTCCCGTTGTCGAGGAATCCTTGCCCTCGGCCTCTTTGACCAAGCCCCCTTGCAACAAAAGACGGCGAAAGTTTTGTTTATGAAGAACCACCCCCGACAAGGCCTCGACAACGCGCTGAAGCTGAAGCAAGGTAAAGACCTGACCAACCAGCTCAAAGACGACGGGACGGTATCGAATCTTGGCGCGCAAACGACCCATCGTCGAAGCCAGAATACGACGATGATCCCCTTCCATGGGCAAACCCAGGCGGACATCTTGGGACCTGAACTCGGGATCTGCCATGAGGTGCTGGGTAATAGGAAGAAGGTCACGTTCGGTTTCGGGGTAAGCGTGCCAGTCGCGCTGACTTTCAGAAACCAGGCCGGCTTCATACAACAGCTCAAAGCGCGGCAAAACCTTTTCGGGGTCCCAGGTGGATTTTCCCGTTCCAAAAGCCACCGCGACCCGTTGTTCACACGAAAGCTTTGAATCGCCCTCACGCTGAGAACACCAGGCGGCCAACCGAGGCAAAAGGACTTCATCGAGAACAGCGGGTCGACCTTGGCGATGATCTTCCCAAGGCAGAAAATCGTACCAATCCCGCCAAATACCGGCCCGTGTTTGCGATGGCGCGTCTGGGCCCACCAGGGCGAGGTAACCCACCGTCAGTAAGCGTCGACGACGCTCCAAACGGACAGGATCGCGATGCCGGTTTCCAAAGGTGTAGAGCTGTTCCACATAGCCCAGCGACAAACCGCTCAGTTCATCGACCCAGGCACGTACCGCCAAGTCCAGAGTCCGGTGTTTTCCGGGATCAAAGGGCCCAAACGGCAAAGCTAGGGTTGGTTCTTGCGGCGGCTCACTCAGTCCAGAAACCGGTGCATTCAGCCCTGGCACGGTGAGTACCGCCACCCGGCCATGACGAACCGACACCACCACCGCTGATAATCCCAGGTCTACCGTCCAAGCTTGTTCCGCCATGGCCGTAGTTTACGGATTTTGGGCAAAATACGGAAGGGTCAACCAACCCGCCGTCAGTGCGATACTTAAGATCGCCAGGGGTAAACCTGTTTTCAAATATTCCCAAAAGGTAAGCTTAATCCCATAAGGACGCGCGGTTTCGGCAACAATCAAATTGGCTACAGAGCCTAACAACGTCAGGTTTCCTGCCAAGGTCGAGGCCGCCGCCAACGCCAGCCAAGCTTTGGACGGGTCAGCTAGGGTGGGGATCAAGGGCTTGAGAACCATGACGGCGGGAACGTTGCTGATGAGGTTGCTGAGCAACGCCGAAACGGCCGAAAACAGTGCCCAGTTCCCCGCCAAAACTGGCCTAGACCAGGCTAAAAGTGCTTGAAAGCCGCCTGTACTTTCGACGGCGCGCGTAATGATAAACAGGGCCGCAAAAAACAACAAAAGCGTCCCATCGATTTTTGCCAGAATCTTAACTGGTTTGACCCGTCGCGTGACCAAAAGGAGAGCCGACCCGGCCAACGCCGCGAGGGCCAAGGGCCAGCCCAACAAAAAGCCCCCGATCATGAGCGCCAAGGCGAGGCCGCTTTTCGCCAGCAAGGCCTTGTGTACCCTTATGCGTTTCAACGAGGTTCCCCTCAAAGGCCGTCGACGAAGGGAGTGTCGGTAAGTCCAGGACAACAACAGCCACGACAAACCCAAGGACAGAACCCCCGGAACAAAAAGCTCCGACGCAAAAGCCTTGAAGCCCAGCCCCGACGAGGTCGCAATCAGAATATTTTGAGGATTGCCAATCGGGGTCATCATCGAGCCGATGTTGGCACTCACCGCCAAACCCATAAGGTACGGTAAGGGATCTAGCTCAAGGGCCAAGGTAAGCTGGGCAACTAAAGGAGTAAACAGCAACACAACGGTATCATTGATAAAAAGTGCGGAAAACAGAGCCCCGGCGAGGATAACCAGGCCAAGAAAGCTCCTCGGAGAATGCGCGAAGCGAGCCAGGGTTTGCCCGGCCAGCTCAAAAAATCCCGCGAGGCGCAAATGGGCGGTAAACACCATCATCGCGAAAAGGAGTGCTAAGGTATTCAAATCGATGGCGTGATAGGCCGTGTTAAGAGGAATAACCCCCAGCACCAAAACAACCACAGCACCCACGAGTGCCAGAGTTGCCCTGTTAAAATGAAAAAAGGGAACCTCGCCAAGTGCCACGCCCGCAAGGATAAGCGCCAGTAAGGCTTCTACCATACAAGAAAGCTTCCCATGAGAAACACCTGGGCTAGCCCGTACAAAAGCATCACAAGGGCTTGAACGTTTTTTTCGGGTTTAACAAAAAGTTTAAACGTCAAAAGAACGTCGGACACAATGAACAGTAACGAGCCGACCACTCCGGCGACAGCGGTAAGGCGGGAGGCCTCAACCAAAGAGAACCAACTGGTCCAGCTCATCAAGAAAATAACAAGCAGATAAATGAGAACTGGAATTTTTTGAACCCCAAGGTAACGCCAAAGCCACAACATCAAAAGGCCCCCAACAACGGCATAGGGTACCAAGAGCCAAAGCAAGAACGGTTGAGTCAAGCCGCCCGAACCGTTCCAAAAGGCGATAGCGTAGCAGATATTTCCCAAAAGAAACGCGCTTAGCCCGCCTTTGAAGCAAATTTCGATTTGCCCCAACAAAAAAAAATCGCCCAAAAACCCTAAAGCCAAAGCGCCAACTACCCAACCGTTGGCAGGATTGGCCGAAAAGACATAGAAAAGGATGAGCAACGGCATTAAAAGCGGCTTTGTAAGCCGGTCGCCGTACCGACTTTGCCGGACGGCAAACATCATATTGGCCGCTAGAGCGACCGCGTAACACCCTAAGAGCCACGCCATACCCCCCCCAATGTGCAAAAACCATGCAAGACCTTTTAAGCTTAGGCTAAACCGCTTACCCTTGACAGCCCCCCCGCTGACGGGAACACCATAAGCACATGCCCAAACTGGTCGCCGCTCTCTTTGCCCTTGCTGGACCCATAGCCTTGCAAAACCTCGTGGGTAGTGCCCTTAACCTCGCGGACAACGTGATGATTGGGTCCTTGGGCGCGGCAAGTATCGCGGGAGTCGCCTTAGCTAACCAAATATTTTTTCTTCTCCTGTTGTTCTTATTTGCCATAGGGTCGGGGACCGCCATCTTCACCGCTCAGTTTTGGGGAAAGGGTGACCTTGCCGCGATCCGTCGGTTCTTGGGGTTAAGTTTAACAGTGATGTTCGCCGGCGCTCTGCTCTTTTTTGCGGCGGCACAGCTATTTCCCGAACAGATTCTTAGCCTTTTTTCAACCGACCCGCAGGTGATCCAGCAAGGCGGTCGGTTTTTACATTTCGTCAGCTTTGGCTTTCTCTTTCAAGCGGTCACGCTAAGTTTCGTGAATGTGCTGAGAAGTATGGAAAAAGTCCGCCTCCCTTTAGTCGCCAGTGTTCTTTCGCTTGCCCTTAACACCTTTCTTAACTGGGTCTTCATCTTTGGGAACCTCGGGTGCCCCGCCTGGGGAGTGGCAGGCTCGGCTTTAGCCACTGTCGTGTCACGTTTTGTCGAGATGGCTGTCATTTTGCTTGGAATCTATCGCCACCGTAGAGGAAAGACACGGCACCCCTTAGCCGCCCGGCTCAAAGAACTCAAATTTCGGCCCGAGGAACGCCGACAGTTTTTTAAGGTCACCTGGCCTGTAGTCGGCAACGAAGTCGGCTGGGCTTTGGGGTTCACCGTTCCCGCCTTAGTCTTTGCCCGCCTCAGTACTGACGCCATTGCGGCTTATAATATAGCCGATACAGCGATCAAATTAGTTTTGGTCGTCTTTTTTGGCACCACAAATGCGAACGCCATCATGGTGGGCAAAAGCATCGGCGAGAATAACCCTACCGAGGCCCGTGCCATAGCGCGCTTTTTTAGCTTTCTCGCCCCGGCTCTCGGTGCCACGTTAGGTCTGCTTTTAGCCGCTAGCAGTATTTTTGTTCCTCTGGCCTTTCATGTCGATGAAACAGTTCGCTCGTGGGCGCGAACGGGTA
>JAJXVP010000138.1 GCA_021782055.1 bacterium
AAAATCGGCCTTGTGTTCAAAAAACGCTAAAACGGAAAATTTTCAACCTGCTTTAACCTGGGATCGTCCTGAGGGACGTTTCCCAGGGTGAACGGGGAAGAGCCTTTGACCCCGAGCTGGTCGATGTATTTCTCGCTCATCTAGAGGAGTTTTTGGCCGTACGAAAGCGAGCTGAACAAAGTGTGACAGAAGCAAAAATAAGGGTCTAACAAAATAAAAATTTAAAAGTTCTTCCTTGATTTGTGGCTCAATTGTTCGGGATGAGTTGCAATTCTCGTGAATGGGACGTTAATCCAGAATCGAAGGCGGTTGCACTAAAAACTCCCATATAGAATTGGGGATTTAAAAAGCCGCCCTTTCCAGGTTCGACCTGAGCGGCGACCCCGATAAAGAAAGGAAGGTGCATTTGACCAATAATCAAGACCGTATTGAGTTCAGTTCCGTACGTCACCCCTTGGTCCCAGACTGGTTGTGCCTTCCAGTTTCCTTGACCCCCAAAGTCTCCCCAAACACTTAGCCCCTGCAGGGGAATCCCCAAGCCCACCACATTAAGGTCATAAAAACCCCAGGGCCAGGTGATATTCAGTTTGAAGTCTGAACGCCAGTCCTTGCTAGTCCCGGGATTGAGGGGAGCCGGTGAGTACGAGGGGGTCGTTGCATAGAGAGAGTGTTGAGAATCTGCGGTCGAGATTATTCGACCTTGCACCTCGAGGGGGCCGAAAGGCAAGCCTGCTTCAAGAGTATTAAACTCATCTAAGCGTGTTGTGGGTTGGCTCCAAACCGGTAGCGTGGCTTGAACAGAAAATCCGTCCCCCCAATACCAAGACCCATAAGGGTGGTCAATCGCCGTATTTTTGTTGGACGAAACCCAGTTTATGCCAGCCGCTGTTAAAATGGAATTTCCACCGACCAATACGCCTGACTGAAGAGCGTCATGTGTTACACCTGTAGCAAATTGTGCCGTCGATCGATTGGTCGCCAAGGGAGTGTCCCATTCTCCCCAAGGAATGGAGGCCGAAATCGAAGCCGAATCCAATACTTCACTGTCGGATGAAGCCTGCACCAAGTTTTGTTGGGCACTGAAAAGGGCTTGCCACCCCGGTAAACGCCAAGAGTAGGACAAAAGACCTGTAACGAGATTATTGAGTTGGGGGAAATACGCCACACCAAGTTGCCAAGCTTGGGTATCGAGGTAAGAATTGCCTAACATAAAAGCCCCAACACCCACGTTCCAATTCTGGGTAGCATTTTGGTAGGGGAGGGGAAACGGAAGCCATAAGTCAGGTGGGGCGACATCAACAAAAGGTTTGGACTTTAGACTACGAAGTGGTTCCGGAAGAGGTTTAACCGGTTGTTGATTTTGAGCTTCGACGGGAGACACTTCAGGTAAAGGCTGAGGCGTCGTCAAGGAGAGGTCGTTAAAGCGTTTGAGGGCCCACCCCTGGTACGTGTAGGTTTGATACACGAGTTTTCCTTGAACAAGGATACCCGATGCATCACCAACGGGGTCGCGGGGGAAGACTTGGTAGGTTTTTTGGGCTAGGTCGACTAACCAAAGGTCGAGTCGTCCCGCCTTGTCCGTAGATAAGGTAAGATGATCTGCATCGACCCATCGCGGAAAGTAAATCGCCGAGCCGATGTTCAGCCGTTCTTTAACATTGCCGTTGTCAAAAATCGTAAGGACCTGCTGTCCCTGGATATTTTCGGCAAAGGCCAGAGTATGTCCGTCGGGCGACACCTCAAGGGTTTGCAACAAATGCCCAGGGGCTTGGTAAATTACAGAGTATTTTCCTGTTAGGTCTCCTTGAACTAGGACTTGTTCTGTTCCTCGCCGTTGAAAGGCCCACCAGGTTTTGCCGTCCGGGGAAAGTCGAGGGGAATAAAAGCCCGTGGAAGTGGTCAATCGTTTCAGCTGTTGCTGGTGATCAAGCCATAACTCACTTCGAGCGGTATCACTTTCGGGTTCACTGGTTTGGTTTGTGGTAAAGTAAGAGCTGAAAATGAGCGAGCTTCCGTCTGCACTTGTCCCAAAGGAATAGGGGTCCGTTAAAACTACAGGCAAGAGAAGGCGGGGGGCTGTGCCCGACTGTTCAAGGTAAATTCCTGGTGCCTCATGAAAAGGTATGGCATAACCAAGCCAGCCTCGGGACGTGACATAGGGCAGGTACCAGTCACCCTCGCCAGCGGGAGAAACTTGAACACCAGGAGTGTACTTGGCATCTGTAGCAAATTTCTTCAGCATAAAATTTTGAGCGGCTTGAAAGAAAGCGGAACAACTGAGCTTCGTATAGGCCTCAAGCGATCGGTTGTAGCCCCACCAATCTGAAAAAGGTTCGGTGAAAATATTTTTATAAATGGTGTTGAACGCTTTTTCACCCCAATGTTCCCGTAAATAATCGACCATCAGGAATCCCGAAGGGTACCAGCGGTCGTAGGGATGATGAAAACTGCCGTAGGCGGCTTGGTCATAGGTCCACATGTGGTGTTCTAAGATAGGCGCCTTATACTCCATTTCGAAGAAAGGGTTTCGAGCTCGACCCCCAGTGGCAAAAAGGCCTTCGGTGTTGGTGGTGATCCCTTCAACAACCCAACCAGGTAAAAACCATTCATTATACCAAGCGGCATCTGGACCATAGAGCCATTGCCAAGCCCCAGCCCCCACCTTTTGGGTGAGGTGAACATAGTGAGTAAACTCGTGAGCAAGTAAATTGCGAAGATACTCTGTGGAATACGCCGAGATGACTGTCGTCGTCGGTGGTGCTACGAACAGGTCGAGCCGACGAGGTAAAAAGGAAAAAAATCCATTGAATTCATCGGTGGTTGTCCGCACTACGGCGATGACATGGGCTGGATACGAACCAAAATAGTTGGTCACATCCTGATAAACGTCTTCAGCAAAAGAAGCAAACTGGAGGGCCACAGATTTTTCAGGGGCTTGGTAAACAAAAGTGAAATGCTTGGTAGAAATTTCTCGCCATTCAGATTCAGCGGTTAGGTTTGCGGAAAAAGTCGCTAAAAGCACCAAAGTGACAAGAAAACTTTTTTTCATGATGAAAATCCTCACGAGCAAGAATGTTTTTGTAATTTAAATAATAATTTGTGTATTCATTTCATCACTCTATGTCAAGAAGCCAACCTTGGGGACTCCAAAGCCAAAAGATTCTTTAAACATCAAATGGGATGGATCCCATTGGTATTAAAATCCCTTTTTACTACTAAAGAGTCTCAAATTTCCCTAGCAAAATCTGGATTTATTTCAACCCTAACGAGCTTTCACCACGACCATAAGGTGCCAAGTGTTAGGACAGAAACGGAGGTTGCGGGTGCGGTGTTGCTATAGTACAAACCTGCTCCCACGGCGAGTTTAGCAGAACCCGTCGTGAAAGTGAGATTGAGCTCTGTACCATTCGACCAGTAATTCTGTGTTCCTAAATCATCAAAAAATCGATACGTTAGATCTGAGGTCATATTTAACTTGGGAGCTATTCCAAGAACTTTATAACGTAAGCGTGTTGACGTACTGAATCCCGGCCTATCTTCAGCGATCAGCTTTCCAAAAGTGGTACCGCTGGTAAAAAGACCAAAATCTTCCGAAAGGTCCAGAACTTTGCATCCCCAAAGTCTAAAGTCATAGAGGGCTGTTACAAACAGATTGCTACTGTGGTGAGGAGAATTGTCGACCAACGCCTGGGCGGTGGATAAGACTTCGATTCCAGCTGAAGCTTTGAAGCCAGCCGTTTGACCGACTTCAAGGTCAATTGTTCCAAAAAAATTACTCCAATCCTGATTTGTGGCGGCTCCCATGTAGCCCAGTTTGATTTGCCCCAATCCTTGTTTTTTGTAAGCGGCAAAATAATCTAACCCAGAGGACCAGGAATTCCACGACGAAGCTTTGATTGGGTCAGAAGAGGTGGTTTGGACTGGGGTTACCAGCGTGAGTTGCAACCCTGGAATAAAACTGGGCGACCAACTGGCTGAGATTCCCGTGACGCCTGAAATAAAGCCTCCTGTTGGGGCCCATATCTCCTTCGCTTCATAGCCAAACCCCCAACTCGGCCTCAAAGGAAAAGCATTTGACGAAAAAGTTGATGATGAAGGAATGACTCCTACATACAGCGGCGAATTGTCGTTGTTTGTCATCAACGACTTCAGGGCAAAGGTGGTGTCTCTCAAAGAACCTACGTCAAATCTCAGTTGAGTGCTTTTGAACTTGACATAGGCTTCAGCAAATTTGATGGCTACAGTAGGTACGACGGAGCCTGAGGGGGTAGTGCCATTCGTGGGATCAACTTCGAACCTCGCTTTGCCACCGCCTTCGGGACTATCATAGGTAAGGTTGATCCGCATAAAGACTCCGTCTCGTTCTTGCTCATTCAGGACATCGAGAAAATCTACCGGTGAGGTTCCCGCTGAGGGGCAGAAGGAAACTGCCCCCAAGCCAAAACCTGAAATATTCCAATTTGTCGTGTTCTTGTTGAAATCTTGAGCCTTGAGCCCCGTCAATCCCATGAATAAGCCCCAAATGATGAGTGATATGGTTCTCATGGCCAAAGCACCTTGTATGTCATGACTGCCGCAACCACATAGAGCAAAATCCCAATGAGTTTTTTAAGTTGCGGCCCAGAAATCTTTTTCCGCATGACCCAAGAGCCTAGGGCCGAACCAATCAAGGCTCCACCCGAAGCGACAATCATCAAAAGGTAATTGGCGTGACCCAAGGAAATATGGCCCAAAAAACCAGAAAGTGACGAAAAGAATACAACCAGGGCGGTAGTTCCTGCTGCGATTTTGGTTTCAACGGCAAGAGCATTGAGGGACGGCAAAATGAAGTTGCCTCCCCCTACACCCAGCATGCCTCCCAGAAAACCCGCTCCAGCCCCGACGCTCAAACCCACCGAAACTTCCTTGAGTTTGGATAATTCCTCTGTCTTTGTTTTAGCTTTATAGAACAGCATCATAGTTCCGGCAAAAAGGAGAAAAGCTATGAAGCCCCATTTTAGCCCCTGGGGGTCTGTATAATTCGATAACCAGGCTCCCAAGGGTGAGAGGATAACCGCTGCCACGAGCATGGGAACTCCCACTCGCCATCTGACCAGACCAGCGCGCACATATTGAAAGGTCGAGACCAGTAAGCTGAGCGCATTCAAAAGCAAAGCGGTTGAGGCAGCTTCGGTAAAGGGAATTCCAAACGCCAGAAATAAAGGGACAAACAGGAAAGCTGCTCCCAGACCTGCCATCGCCATCAACCCTGAAAAGCTTAGAACAAGAATAAAAATGGCAGACAATAATAAAAGACTCATAGAATTGGCCTCAATTTAGGGCTTTAAGGCACAATCTTGACAGACTTTTTTGTCAAACTTAACGCGGCCGTATTCCATCACCGTCATTTCCCCGCATTCTTCGCAGATAAATCCATTAAAACTGTGAGGATGTTCTTTGAGTTCATAAGAAAACACTTCTGATATTTTTAGCAAATCCTCGTCAGGAGCATTCATCACTTTGGTCACCAAGGGATCGACGACCGAGTCCGGCACGGCACTGGCTGGGATCCCTTTTTCTCGGTAATCCTTAAAAAAGGAGGTTTGTTTGTTTGCCATCATCGCGGCACCCGTGGGAGTCACCCGTACAGCCTTACCTGTAGCTTTATTGACTACCGTGACCGCCCACTTTCCCTTGTGAGTTTTTTTAAGGTTCCCTTTTCCGAACGTGGTGCCCAGGATCACCTGTAAGCCATCGGCGTAACACGTCGCACAATGATCATCTCCGAGTTCAACAAAGGCCACCAGCTGACCATCTTTGGCTCGGTCCACACCTAATTTCTTGAGGGCTGCTGCTCCCACGCGTAGTCCCATCGGCATGGCGGGACACTTGTGACCATGAAACTTCTGGCCAAAAGCCAACCAATCTTTAGGATCTTCCATCCTCTTCTCCTTTTGACCGCAGTCTGACTCCGGTCGTTCTTGTTGATTGATTCTTTACTAAGAATCAAATGTGAGAAAAATCTCACATTATGTATGATAAAAAAATCCCTTCAGGGAGTTCTCACCATTGGATGGTTCGTAACTGCCATCCTGAAGTGACTTATTAATCACATGTTAGTTTTTGAAGCTTCCTTTGTCAAGATGTGTGATTTGTTATTCACGAAATGTTTCCGATAACGGCTAGATTTTGTGGTATACGGCGGCTTCACGAAAACTGAGGCTAGCTCAATCAATCTTTAGCACTAAGAACCGTCAATATTTAGTTTGGTCGAGATCAGGAGTTAAAAGTCCTGACACAAAATTTATCTGGATATTATTACCCAAAAGACCTTCCTTAAGGTTTGGTGGTGTTATCGATAAGTATATCGGTGATGCGGCGATGGTTGTTTTTGAAGGTGTAGATCAGTGAGCAAGAGCTGTTCAATTGGCGTTGGCAGTTTGTGAGCGTCTGTTGCCTTATCAAAGTCATTTCTCCATTATAAGAAAATTTAGTTCTCATTTCTTTACAATGTCCAATGTGGTTATTTTAAATATTATTTTACGACCATTAATCTTATGATTTCGAGACCTAAAGTCTTATTTTTATTTTAAGAATACCCTCCTAGTCTTGAATCAGAAAAACCTAGGAGGGCTTTATGTTGAAGTTGAAGTGGAGTTTGATCTCAGTTTTAACAGCTGTGGTGTTGCTCCTTGCTTCCTGTCAGTCGCCTGTCAATTTGGCACAAAATACTGCCAACACAGCGCGCGATGTAACCTTAAATGGGAGTGCAGGGTCGATTTCGGTCATCAATATGACCAACTCATCCCTAACCGTGACCTATTCTCCTGGAGTTCAGTATACTTCAGTTCAACTGTACCTATCACAGGGTAATGGAACTGGTTTGGTTCTGGCTGCGCAAAACATGAACTATAATTCTGGAACCTATTCCTATACGTTTAGCAACTCAAGCTATACAACTGGTGCTGTTATTTATGTGGCTTTAGTGCAAAATAACAACGGTGCCGAAACGACGTTGCCGAGTGGTAATCTTTCGAATGTGACGAGTTGGATGTCCTTTACCTATGCTGGGAGTACCCCTAGTCCAACGCCGCCTAGTTCTACACCGAGTCCTTCTGGATTA
>JAJXVP010000139.1 GCA_021782055.1 bacterium
CGACATGCGGGCGCTGAAAAAACGGTCACCGAGAACGGTAGGTAGGGTATAGGTCCAGGCTTGAACAGGCTCTCCGGCGGCTAAATTCTGCAGAGCTTGCTTGAGAGCTTGCTGAATTTCAGGAAACGACATCTCCAGACCGTTAAAGTCCCAGGAGGAAAAGAGCGTACCGGCTTTTTTAGATTGAAAAAACTCAAGATAACGGCCGTCTTTATCCAAGACACTGACAAAATCATCAATGGACGTCAACGTTGAGCGGTATAGATCCTCGCTCAACTGAAGAGCTTCGAGAGTCGCCGTTTGGTCCGTCACATCATCAAGAATGACCGCAAACCGCTCTTTCCCCGAGGGGTAGATCCAGGTCTGCCAATACTTTTTCAACGTTTTGCTGTAAAACCGTTGCGATTCTGGGTTCTGACTCGCTAAAACCCGGGCGATACCCTCACGAAAATCCATGCCGAGGTCAGCCATCAGGGTTGAACCGTGCTGTCCTAATGGGAGTTCTAACAACCCAGCAAATTGAGTTTTGAAAGCAGGGTTGGCTCCCAGGATTTCAAAATCTAGAACTGCGTTCCCCTTCTGTTGGGCTTCACAAGCTAAAACAGGGACGGGGAGATTTTCAAACAAGGCGCGATACCGATCTTCACTTTCTTGCAGCTTCTGCTCTGTTCGTTTTAGAAGACTGACGTCGGTAAAGGTCATCACAACACCTTCGATCCGCTCTTCGAGCGTCCGATAGGGGAGAATTCGGTGCAGATAAATGTGGCCTTCAGCGGTATGAAGTTCCTGCTCCCAAGGGGTTAAATCGCGAAGAACCATCTGAATGGGCTCTTCGATGCGCAGCCCAAAATACCCAGAAAAGGCGGTAATCGATCGGCCTAAATCGCTGTCGATCAACGGAAAAACTTGAGCGGTTTCGGGGGTAAAGCGCCAGATTTTTAGCTCACGATCGACAAAAATCAAACCTATTCTGGCACTGTGAATAAAGTTGAACACATCGTTATTCAAACGACTTAACTCTTCGATGCGGTTGGCATAGGCGATGTTGAGGTTTCCCAGCTCGTCATTCGCGGCCTGAAGCTCTTCTTTCGACGATTCCAACTCTTCGTTGGCACTTTGAAGCTCTTCATTCATGGCCTGGGACTCTTCGTTGCCGGCCTTAAGCAATTCATTCGCCTTTTCAAGCTTTTGAACAGTGTTCTTTAAATACAAGCGTGTGGCCGCCAATTCCTGTTCAAGTTCGTGGATGCGCTCTTGATTTTCGCTATTGCCTGGGCTAACAACTTCGGGAGCCAAGGTATGCTTGTCAAAAACAAATAAAAAATGAACACCAGAAAGAAAAGGAACCTCGATGGGGTACACCGTGATTTTACAGGCCCGACCGGCCTCTCGGTCCCACCGTAGCAAGGCTGACTCTTGCCGACGCTGATGCAGTAAGACTTCAGCAAGGGCGTTGGCGACCGGTATCCTCAAGGGGTCAATCATATTTTCAACAATTTGGTGGGAGGGTTTTCCCCTACGGCGATGAAAAATTTCGGACGTATCACCCCACAAAAACTGAATGTCGCCTTGGGTATCAACAAGCGCACAAGGCGGAAAATGCTGGTCGGCAATCTGCTCAAAAATAAGGTTTTGAAGCGTCAAGGTGGGTTCCGTTAACGAAGGGCGAGCAGTAACAACCTCTCGCTTGAGCGGCATTGCCAACTGGACGGGAGTAGTTTGGGGGCGTAACGCGAAAGTTCGTCGGTATAACCGGGCTCTTTTATCGACGACCTCAAACCACGGAGTTTTACTGCTGATCGATTCTGAATTGCCCAAGAATAAAATGCCACCAGGTTCAAGGGCATAAGCGAACGTGGTCGTCAAGGACTTTTGAACCGCACCATTTAAATAAATCAGAAGGTTACGGCAACTGAGTAGGTCGATATGGGGGTAAGGAGGGTCGGCCAAAAGGTTTTGAGGGGCAAAAACAACACCTTCCCGCAGGCTCTTTTTAACCCGCCAACCGCCGTTTTCGCTTTCGAACCAATCAAGACGACGCTGGGACGAAACCCCCTGTAAAGCGGCCTCGGCATACCAGCCACGTCGAGCGATTTCAATGGCTCGTGTATCAATGTCCGAGGCGAAAATTTGAATTTCACCCGACCAGGCCGAGGTTTGCTTGGCTTCTCGTAACAAGATACTCAAGGAATAGACTTCTTCGCCCGTCGAGCATGCGGGAACCCAAACCCGGAGAGTCACTGGGGCGTTCGCGGCAGACATCCAGGTACGCAGCTCCCGGCCTAAGGCGTCAAACGACTCAGGGTCGCGAAAAAACGACGTCACTCCAATCAAAAGAGAAAGGAACAACGCCTGTTGCTCGTCAGAATTAGACTCTAAAAGCTCAATATAAGAATTCCAATCACGTTCGGGGTAATGGTCTTTTCGGCGCTGAAGCCGTCGCAGAATCGTACTTTGCTTATACAAGAAAAAATCACAACCCGCCTGGGCGTGAAGAATCCCCAGCACAGCGGGGTAGAGAGACGCCGGACAGTTAGTTAAGGCTTCGGGAAATTCGGTCATTATTCTAAGTTTAAACCTGAACACTTTATTGTCAATATTTCTTTTTCTATAGACGAAAGCTAAAACATCCCTTAAAACAGTGCTATGGCATTTCGCATGATCCGCAGTACTGATCTCACAGCATTGTCCTACCGCTTTGCGCAAGACACAGCCAATCGTGACGCAGTCTCTCCCTTGGACCCCGAGTACATTGTTGTCCAAACTCCGGGGATGAAAAAATGGCTGGCTTTAGAAACAGCCCGACAACGAGGCTCTTTTGTCCGTGCCGAAATGCTGAGCCCGGTTCAGCTGGCGATGAAGCTCTCGTTTGTGATCCTTCGCCAAAAAGAAGAAAAATCGCTTTTTGAAAAAGATGTGCTGGTGTGGGCTCTGTTTCGCCTTTTTGATGATCTTAAACTTCAAGAGCCACAGAACGCGCCCTTACGCCCCTTAGCGGCTTATCTGAAGGCTGATTCTCCCGAAAAAGAAACCCGTGCCTTTAGTTTGGCCTCGTCAGTCGCCGACCTTTTTGACCAGTACCTTTTGTACCGACCCGATTGGCTGAGCCTTTGGGAACGATCCGAGCGTATCCCCGACGAGGCTTTTTCTGCGGCGCCTTTTTGGAATGAGACAATTCATGAAGCTCAAACCTGGCAAGCCGAGCTGTGGCGTCGGCTTTGTGCTCGAGCCCAACAACCCCACCGGGCAGAATTATTTTCACGAGTAGAACAAGCTCTTAGCGGGCCCCTGAACGTCAGTCTGCCGTTTCGTGTCTCGTTGTTTGGCATGTCGTTACTTCCGCCCGTATTTTTGCGGGTATTTCAGGCTTTGGGCCGCCATATACCCGTGACTCTCTACCTCCCCGTCCCGACCTTAGATTACTGGGGCGATCAAGCTAGCTTGCGCTCGCGGCTTAACAAGTCCATTTCAACGGGCCTCACCGGTTCCCGGCTTTTAGCGGAGTGGGGTAAAACCGGCAGGGAGCTGATGGATTTACTGCTCGAAGCCGATGTCTTGGACGAGGAGCCGCTGGACGAGAAACCGCTGGCTGGCAATGAAGCGGGTCACGGCCTCTTGGGGGCTTTACAGGCCGAAATCCGAGGCAATAGTCCTCCTGCAGGGCAAGCGATCGAAGAAAGTTCGTGGACTATCCGCTTTGCGCGCTGTGCCAATCCGTTGCGAGAAGTCGAAGTCCTTCTGGACCTCCTTTTAGAAGCGATGGCCGACGACGATACCCTCACCCCGGCCGATATTGTCATTCTTTCGCCGCAGTTGGAGGTCTATGAGCCTTTGATCGACCTCACGTTTCGCAACGCGCAAACCACTCGGGGCGTCCACCTGCCCTTTGACTTAGCCGACACGGGAACACCCGAGTCGCTGTTTAGCCGTTGGCTCACCGAGGTTTTACAAGTTGTTCCGGGGCGCTTTGAGGCCGACCGGGTGTTTTCACTCTGGGAATTGACACGGCAAGTGCTTGGTGAGCCGCTTTCGGAGGAGGAGCGCGAGAACGCTCGGCTTCTGGTCGAAGAAGCAGGGATTCGCTGGGGGGTTTCGGGAACCTCTAAGACCGAGTGGAACTTACCTCCCGAACCCGCCTTGACCTGGCATGAGGGGTTAGATCGCCTGTGGTCCGCTTTTTGCCTAGGACCCAAAACTCGTCTCGAAGATGGTCTTTACTCCTTTACTTCTGTTCCAGACCCAGACCTCATCGCTGACCTTTCGCGGTTTGTGGAGCAATTACAAGAGCTCCATGACGCTCAAAAAACGAACAAAACGCTTGCACAGTGGTCTATTTTGCTCAACCAATGGATGCAAAGCGTTCTGGGTGATGAGGGTGGCGAAGACCGTGAAGAGCTCATTAAGCAGACTGCAGGCGTTGTCGAAAATGCGCTGACCGCCGGAATTTCGGAACAGCCGGTCAGCTTTACCTTGGCCGCCGGACTTTGGAAAGAGTTTTTACAGCAAGAGGCGAGTGCTACCCGCTTTTTAACCGGACGCGTCACCGTGGCCGGCATGATCCCGTTACGTTCCCTGCCCTACCGTATCGTCGTTTTGTTAGGAATGAACGCGGGCTTTCCCCGCGAAGTGGTCCGTCCCGATTTTGATTTAACCAGATTTTCGGTACGCCCTGGCGACCGCAATCCGCTCGAGTCTGATCGCTACCTGTTTTTAGAATCTCTGCTTTCGGCTCAAGACCGTCTCATTATCACGGCCAGCGGGCTCACCGACAGCGGCGACTGTGCCCCCGAGTCGAATGCGGTTGCCGCTTTGTGTCAAGCTCTCAACGAACACTACACGCTGGGCGGTCAAAAGGCCGGTGACGCAATTACGAAAATCTATCCGCTTCAGCCCTCGTCTCGTCGCTACCAAGACCCCACGTCAGGGCTGGTGACCTATGATCAGCGGTGGTTTTCTCCGGCTCCAGAGCGAAACACCCGACCTTTGTATCAGTGGCGAATGCCCAACGAACCCGAGCTTTTAGAAAACGTCAATACCATCCTGGCACGCCTCAAAGACCCCTTGGCGACGTTTTTAACAGAAGGCTGTGGGCTTTCGGATAGTGAACTTTCTGAACCGCTTCCTCATTCGGAACTCTTTGCGCTGAATCACCTAGAGTCTTGGAAGGTCCGTAACGCCCAGAAAGAAGCCCTCTTGGGAAACCCTGATGCCTTGGGGCTGTTGAAAGCTTCGGGGGGGGTGCCGCCAGGTCGCTTGGGTGACTTTGCGGTAGAACAAGAGAGCCACAAAACCAAGGACCGTTTTCAGTTCTTTCAGGAGTTAACCGCTTGCCAACAGCCGGTGATCACCCCCTGGACGGCCAAGCGAGCTTACCCGCCCCGAACCTGGCGCTTTGCCGGGTCGGTATTTTGGGTACCTTCGGGCTTAGGTCTGTTTCAAGTGGGGAACATCAGAGCACACCAACGGCTTTCGGCCTGGGGAACACACCTGTTCGCCAACCTTTTTAGCCCAAGGACGACCTATTTTGTCGGTCTAGACGGACACATGATTTTTTCTGAGCTTTCGGCCGAGGTTGCCAACCAGCATTTAACCACCCTAGCCCAGCTAGCGTCCGAAGCCTGCCACCGTCCTCTACCCTTTTTTCCTGAGTTTTCCTGGGCCATTTTTACCCTTGATCCTGAAAAACTCGCTAAGGAGAAGCCCAAATTATGGAATGACCTTTGCTCAGATCCCTGGGTTAACCGACTCGTTGACTCAGAGGACTTAGAGTCCTCGCCGGTCAAGGACGAGTTCTATGCTTTGCTCGAACAAATCTATCAGCCCATGCTGGAGGCTAGCCGTGGCCGTTCTTGATATTCTGACCCTTCCCCTGTCGGGAACCCACCTCATCGAAGCCAGTGCAGGAACCGGCAAAACCTACACAGCTGCCCACTTGGTGCTCCGTCTCATCTTAGAAAAAAATCTAAGACTTCGCGACCTAGCGGTCGTAACTTTTACCAAACCGGCGGCCGCTGAGCTGGCCCAACGAATCCGTTCCCTGGTAGCTGAAACCCGCCGGAATCCCGGTGAATGGGCTCAAGTTTGGCTGCAAGGGCTTGACCCCGCCGAAGCGGACCGCCGTCTGGCCTTGGCCGAAGCGGACGTCGACTTGGCGACGATTTCGACTATTCACGGCTTTTGTGCCCAGCTGTTGAAAGAATTCTCTTTTGAATTAAATGTCTTGCCGGGTTTTGAAATTGTCGAGGATGACGCCCCGTTGGCAGCCGCGGCTTTAGAAGATTTTTGGCGTCGAAAAATTTCTGGGCTTGCCCCTGACCGCTTACTGCTAGTTAAAGACCTCACGCCCCCCAAGCTCTACGAAGAAATTAAGCCGCTTTTACGATTCCCTGACCTGAGGGTAAAACCCCTGAGCTTTCGGCAAGATTTGTGGGAACGTTGGCTCACCGTACAGGCCGAGCTTAAACGGTTATGGCCCGAGGCCCGGCCAGCCCTTCGTGAGTTTTTACAGGCCAATATCTCTGAGCTTGATGGCCGCTCGTTTAAAGAAACGCAGATCGAAACGTATCTAGAAAACGCTCAAGACTCTTTTGAGGCATTTGAAACTAACGAGGCGTTTCTCAAGATTACAAAAGAACAACTTCAAAGAAAAATGCATACGAAGGCGGTCGTGGACTTTCCCCCTTTGCCCTTTTGGGATTGCTGGGAAGCCGCAGAGCCTGAAGTCAAAGCTATGGCGTCAATGGGCAAAGCAGAATTTCACGCCAGCATCGTGTACGAAGCCTATGTATCTCTGATCGCTGACCTAGCCGCCGAAAAAGCTCGGCAAAATACCAAAACCTATAATGACCTCATTGGCGAGGTTCTCAAAGGCCTTCGGAACGGAGGCTCGGCCGCCCGCGTCATTAGCCAGCGGTTTTCGGCAGTCATGATTGACGAGTTTCAAGATACCGACCCCGCACAAGTAGAAATTTTTAGGCTGTTTATGGGCCGCGATGATCTTTTCATGGCACTCATTGGCGACCCCAAAC
>JAJXVP010000140.1 GCA_021782055.1 bacterium
ACGACAACCCGATCGCAAGAAGAATACTCTGCTCTACACCGACAAAAATCACCGTCAAGGCCGTCACTATGGCCACGGCAAATTCCACGGGACGTTCCTTGCCAATCCGGCGCAAACCTTTCCAGTCGATAAGCTCATAGCCAATCAAAAAAACCACGGCCGCCAAGGTTGCTTTGGGCAGGAATGCCAGAGGTCCTGTTAAGAATAACAATACCAAAACTACCACCGCGACGGCACTCAGTTGGGCCGCTTGGGTTTTGCCGCCGGCACTATCGACCATCTGTGTTTTGGTAGGACTGCCGTTGACCACAAAGCTCCCCGACAGGGCCGCCCCCACGTTAGCGGCCGCCAGGCCTACCAAATCGACATTTTCATCGAAGGATTCTTGAGCACGTTCGGCATACGCTCGAGAAGTCACCGCACTCTGGGCTAAAATCACAATAAACATCGCAAACGCCGTCGGGAGAAGCTTTTGAATCAGAGTCCAAGACCAGGCCACCTGAGGTAGGCCCAACTGAGGTAACCCGTGGGGAATCGCCCCCAAAACCGAGACTCCAAACCTGTCTAAATGAAAGACGGGCACGGCCAACAAGCTCAGCACCACGGCTAACAACGGTCCAGGAATTTGACGCGAAACCCGACGAAGCCCGACAATCAGCCCCACCACCCCCACCGAAAGCGCCAACGTCGCCCACGAGATTTGTTCAGGGTGAGTAACAATCCTGACAAAAGCCTGGGGCAGAGATGCCAGGTTTTCCCAGCCTAAAAGCGAAGGGATTTCGCCCAAGGCGACCTGAACACCCACCCCCGATAAAAACCCCACCAAGACCGTCCGCGACAAAAAGTCCGCCAAAAACCCTAGGCGGGCAACACGGGCAATCAGCAAAAACCCCGCCGACAAAAGTGCCAAAACTTCGGCCAAGGCCATCCATTCGTTCGATTTAGGGAGCGCCATGCCCACGAGCCCTGCCGCGAGGATGGCCGCTGTTGCAGAATCGGCGCTAACGACCAAGTGCCGAGAGGACCCTAAAAAAGCGAACAGCACCATGGGAACAAGCATGGTGTAAAGCCCGGTAATCACCGGGGTTTGTGAAATTTTGGTATAACCCATTACCTCGGGGATGGCCAAAGCGGCCAGCGTCAAACCCGCAAAGATTTCAGAAGTTAACGGCGATTTTAAGGGAAAGATACCCTGCCCTAAGGCTTTCGGAAGTTTCAAAACTGCACCTCAACGTCTTGCGGCTGATCAGGAGAAAAGATTTTCATCAAAAGCGAATGATCATCCTCGTACCAGGCTGCACTCCGATCGGTATCGGTCAGGCCAAAGCTATCGCCAAACAGGGGAATCGGCCTACCGTTGATCGACACTTGACGGGGCCGGTACACGTTATGAATGCGAAACAAAACAAACGAAACGGTACCTCCCGCATGCAAGGGGCTGAGTTTTAAGGACATAGTTCGATGCTCCGAAGTATATACCGTTTCACACGCCAAGTAGCTCCCTTGCTGATAATTCCAACTACTTCCGTCGTCCCACCACAACTCGACCTTGCCCGACGCGCCCGGCCAAACCTGAATCGTTCGGCGCCAATCCACGTCTTTTCCCGCCTCATCGTAGGGCTGTTGGGTAGGAATCAAAGCCCCCGAACGAGCCAAAACGGTGCCCGGAGGTAGGGCGTACGAAGCTCCACCTGCATATTCCTGCCCCGAAGCCAGGGCAAACCAGGAACCTCGCCCCGGAAGATACACTGAACTCGCCCCCTCAGGGAGAGTCACCAAAAGGTCGGGTCCCACTAAAAAGGCCTTCGTTTCGGCTCGAGCCTGGGGGTCGTTGGGGTAGGACCAGCCCAGGGGCCGCCAAACAGGAACCCCGGTCCGGTGAGCCTGAAGGGTAAGTTGATAAAAATAGGGAACAAAGCGTGAACGTTGATCAAGGATCGCTTTGAGACGAGCCTGACCGTCTGCCCCCAGGTTTTGCCACCATTGGTCTTCGTGTGTCCCAGCGTCGAGGGTGAGGTACGGACTCCACGCCCACACGGCTAGGTTCTGCCAGGCCGCAGAGGAGGTGCCGGCCGACCCTAGGCTTGCGACAGACAGCCGGATTTCAGCGGCGCCAAGTCCCGACATTTGGGCCGAAAGAATCTTGTTCAACAAGCGTGAAGGGTCTTGGCTGACATCGGTTTTTACCAGCCAAACGGCTTGCGATAGCGTCCCCGCTGACCCGGTTTCGGCGGTAAACCACGGCCTTCGCTCGGGGTGAGCAACTTTCCAACGGCCCCACAGCGAAGAAAGCGTTTTTCCTGTCCAGAGGTTGTGAAGCTGATCGTCCTTTTCGGATGCCGGCGGGAACAGAACGCCAAGATTGGCACCGTCTCCGGTCAGGCCGGGCCCTTCGCCCACTTGATAGAAATAATCCTGGTTCATCTGTGCCTGAGGCACGCCGACTACGGTATCGACAGGAATCTTTTGTGCGCGCCAAAGCAAAGGCAAGGTGGCTGAATGGGCCACAAGGCGGGTTCCCACGGCCCAAAAAGGCCCCCAGACAGGTCGTCCGTTCAACTGGGCCCAAGTCTGCAACACCCCACGAGAGGTATCGCTGGCAACGAGGACCAGGGGCATTCCTCCGCTGACGCCCCCTAAGTAGCCTTCCGCTTTCAGGTTGATAAACACCTGCCCCGGATCATTCCACAGCACGGCGTAGGGCGAGGGGGTATCCCAGGAGTAAACAAAGGGAACGTCCATAAGCGAGGTTTGTTCCTTATTGCCAGGAAAGTCATTCCAGAATTTCACCGACTGGCCGTTCTTGATCCAACCGTCTCCCGTAGGCCCTAAGCCCGATAGCGAAGCTTTGCCCCACCTGACCTGGTCCCGAACCCACCCCCCGGCTTGTTGCGGGGCCTCTCCCGAGGCGACTAAAACAGAATTGCGAAATAACTGCCAGGCCAAAGTGGCTTTTTGAAGGTGAAGACTCACCGCGTCAGACGATAGCCATAACTCTTGCCCTTGATCGACGGTGGTTACCGCAAAGGGTTTTGCTTCGGGAGTTAAATTCACAAGAGGTAGTTCTTGCTGACCTGTGCGCGACGGTACCCAAAACTCTACCGCGTCAGGCGAAAAGAACGTGATGGAACAAATCCGACCATCAGCGAGCGTTAGTTGAGCCCCTTGGGGGGTCGCTTTCCAACTCGCTAGACTTCCTAAAGGCCCCCACGAAGCGGCTAAAAACTCTTGACGGCTGATTAATGCTGAACCGGAGGGAGCCGGGGGAAGTGCCGAGCAGGCGAGCCCTAAAAGGGTCGCAAGGGACCAAAATACGTTTTTTCGAAGCGGCATGCAAAGCCTCCGTTTGATTACTGGACGCCTAGTTTGTCGGCAGATTGCCTAGACATATTCAACCTTCGTCAGGCAAATCTCGTCGCCTATGCAGAGAGCTAAGGCAGATAAACAAGAATTATTCTGAAATTATTTTGCTTTTTTGCCCTTTTTCAGGCAAATACAAGCAATTTGTGTGTTAGACTCCTGATATTTAAGCCTAAGGAGGCTATAGTGAGAACAGCTTTGTGGGATGCTGACTGGGTATCGGCGTTGGCGCGCAACTACTCCCTGTCCGAAGTGGTGCTTCAGCGGCTGATCGAAGAATTTTTGGCAGCCACCGATCTGACAGCGGAACAATATGTCGCTGAACGGCACTTAACTCTGCGCCAAGCAGGGATGTCGAACACCGAGATTTACCAAGCTCTGCAAGTCGAAGTCGAGAAAGGACGTTTTCGAACGCGCCCCCTCAGCCAACGCCAAGTTCGGCGCTGGATTTACGGTTAAGCCCCTGCGGCAAGGAGAAGCAAAATGTGCGGAATTGTAGGCTACCTAGGACCAAGAAAAGCTTCGGAGGTTTTGCTCCAAGGGCTCAAAATGCTCGAATACCGAGGGTATGACTCCTCGGGTATTGGGTATATCTTTCGCAACCAAATCAAAGTCTATAAAAAGCAAGGAAAAATCTTGAATTTGGAGGGGGTCCTTCCCGAACCCCAGGCCGCCCACTGTGGTCTGGCCCACACCCGATGGGCCACGCACGGCAAAGTGACCGATGCCAACGCCCATCCGCACTTAAGCCAGTCCGGCCGGGTTGCCGTCGTTCATAACGGCATCATTGACAATTATGTTGCCTTGAAAGAAGAACTCATCAAGCATGGTTACCAGTTTCACAGTGAAACTGACTCTGAAGTTATCCCGCACCTGATCGAGCTCGCCCTGACTCAGAACCCCCAGTTTAGTCCCGAAGAGGCCGTTCGCTGGGCGCTGAGCCGCCTGGTCGGTACCTACGGTATTGTCGCGGTTTTTGCCGACCACCCTGATTTGATGATCGGTGCCAAAAATGGCTCCCCCTTGGTGATCGGCCAGGGAAAGGATGAAATTTTCTTAGCCTCTGACCCTGCTGCGTTCATCGGGATGACCCGAGAAGCCGCCTTTTTAGAAGACCGAGAAATGGTCATTGTTCGCAAGAACGAGTGGGTAACCAAGACCATGCAGAACGAAGTTGTCCCCCGGTCTGCCGAAGAACTGTCTTGGACGGCCGAAGCTGCCTCGATGGGGGATTTTCCTCATTATTTTATTAAGGAAATCCATGAACAACCCGAAGCCCTGCGCCGAGCCTTTGGTCATGGCGGAAGGTTCCTTCCCGATTTTGGAACCACCAAATTAGGTGGTCTGAACTTAGAAAGCCGTGACCTTCTCGATATTAAACGTGTTGTCTTTATAGCCATGGGTAGTGCCTTGTACGCTTCACAAGTGGGTGCCTACTTGTTGGAAAGTGTCGCTCGAATTCCCGCTTCTGCCGAAGATGCCTCGGAGTTCCGCTACCGAAACCCCATTGTCGACAAAGACACCCTTTACTTTGCCGTCAGCCAATCGGGCGAAACCGCAGATACCATTCAGGCGATTCAAGAAATTCAACAACGTGGTGCTCGGGTTCTAGGAATTGTCAATGCGGTAGGCTCAACGATTGCCCGGCTTTGCAAGGGCGGTGTTTATATTCACGCTGGTCCCGAAATCTCTGTCACGAGTTCCAAGGCCTTTTTGGGGCAAATCGGCATTATGGCCCTGCTTACCCTGCTTTTGGGGCGAATGCGCATCCTTAGCTTGGCACGAGGCAAAGAGTTGTTAAAAAATCTTGAGGACCTCCCTTGCAAAATTGATGCCGTCCTGACTCAGGCTCCCCAGATTCACCAACTGGCACGCAAGTACCTTAACCATACCAACTTTTTGTTCATGGGAAGGGGCATTCAATACCCCATCGCCTTAGAAGGCGCGCTAAAGCTCAAAGAAATCAGCTATCGACACGCCGAGGGTTTTTCGTCCGGTGGCTTAAAGCATGGGCCTTTGGCCCTTGTGGGGCCCGAGACGCCGAGTATCTTTTTGTTGACGGAAGGGGATTCCTTCGAAAAAGTTTTAAGCAATATTCAAGAGGTTAAAGCCCGCGAAGGTCAGGTCATCACCATCACCAACAGCAATGACCCCAGGGTGGCGGCAATTTCAGACGATGTGCTTTTGGTTCCCCACACCGAGGAACTGTTGGCCCCCTTCTTGACCTTGATTCCTCTCCAGATGTTCGCCTACTATACGGCGGTCGAGCTGGGTGTCGACGTGGACAGACCCCGCAACCTGGCCAAATCAGTAACAACCGAATAACTTTCTGGCTTGTACCAAGCCAAAAGGGCGCCCTGGGGCGCCCTTTTTTTAGCCCCAGCTCACACTGACCGACATCCCATTTTCGGGCGGTGTCAGCGAGAGAACTTTGTCTACTAACGGAACCAACGGACAATCATCGGCAAGGTCGTACCGGTTAAGCCACTTCCAGCTGTACTTGGTCTTTCCCGACAAGCTACCTGAAACCGCACCGGTGTTGTTTAGCACAATCACCGCCCCTTGAAACTGCAAATCGGCCGTTCCTGTCGGCAGAGGGCCAGTGACGCTCAGGGAGCACACCCATTGGTCGGGAGTTCCCGTGGGGGTGTCAAAATCTTTGTAGCCATTAAAGAGTGTTACCGACTTGAGACGGGGACGCTCGGTCGTTGCTCCGGCAAGACACATTCCCACATACGGGTTGCCTGTTGTTCCTTGGGCGTCAATTTTTGCTACCGCTCCTTGGGCCAAGGACGCAGGAGCCGACCACGAAAAATCCACCGGAAAGAGTGTGATGGGCACCGTGGTTGTACTCCCGCTGGTGACAGCAACAAGGTCTTTGGCATAACCAGACCCCAACAACTGAGTCACCGTCGAGGTTGTCGACTTTCTGTAGCCGGCCAAAACCAAAACTCGATAATTGCCAGGAAGAATATCCAGGAACAACGGTGCAGTCGGGTCAAGAGCCAAAGTTTTCAAGACTGTGCCGTCGGTTACCACCAGCTCGTAGGTATTGGCGAGGTCTTGGCTAAGACTGGTCGGGAGGGTTGCTCGCGACGAGGCACTGTCTACCGTCACACTTAGCCGTCCTAAACCTCCTGTCGGATGGCCGCCCGCCTGCTCCGAGTGATTAACAGGGGGGACACAGGCCACCGCCATGGCGACGACCACCGCCACGAGAGCCCCCCACCAAAAGATCAGGAATGAAGTTTTCATCATTCACCTCCAGCTCTTGGTCACAGGCCCCCCCTGCAAAAAGCTTCAAGAAAAAACGACTTTTAGAGGACTCTGGCCAGAATACCCTTGAGGTAGGCGGCTTCGGGCATGCTGGTACGCACCGGGTGGCAAGGAGCCTGCCAAAGGTGTCGCACGATTTGAACCGTTCGACCGGCATCTTTCGCGGCGTAGGCGATCACTTCTTCGAAGGTTGCCGGGTCAACAGCACCACTACACGAAAAACTGGCCAACCAGCCCCCCTCTTCGACGAGCGCAAGAGCCTGGAGGTTGAGGTCCTTGTACCCTCGTAAAGCCCGCGGTAACGATTCGCGCGTGGGGGCCAGCTTGGGAGGGTCTAACACGACCAAACCAAACTTTTCGTGGTCTTTTTTTAAAGTCCGTAACG
>JAJXVP010000141.1 GCA_021782055.1 bacterium
TAAAAATACCCTTCTGCGCGAAGCGGTTCCCCCCGATTCAGGTAAACCATGCCCATTAAGTACAAAGCCTCCTGGGCTTCGGCTGTTCCATGAAATTTATCTTGGAGTTGTTGACTAAGCTTGAGGACTTGGGTGGAATTTCCCTGGTAGTCGGCTATTTTAGCCTCTTCCAACAGGTACAACTTCAGTTGAGGTGAATGTGGATACTCTTGAATGATAAATTTTAAAGTCTCTTGGGCTTGCTTCCAATAGGACTTTTCACGCCAAAGACGGACGGCGTTCCACAAAAGAGACTCTCGAGGGGCTTGAGGATGCTCCTTGGCCCAAGCATACGAACCTTCGGCGGCTTGTAAGACTTGACCAGACTTTTCTTTTTCTAAAGCCCAGGATAACTCAGCTTGTGAGGCCAAATCTTCGTCCGGCCCTTGAGCAGCTTTCGACCAGGCTAAAGTAGCCTCTTCATGGTTTTGTGTTTGTAACCAAGCCAAATCGGACCAGGCTTTTTGACGATGCGCAGGTGATAGGTCCAAAGCTAAATAGGCTCGAAGAAAATCACTGGCCTGTTGCCAATGGCTTTGCTTTTGTTCGGCATCAATCAATACCGGCAACAATTCCGAGGCTCTGTCTGGATGATTTTTCCAGACCCTTTCTAAAATCTGAGTTTCTTCAGTTCGTTGTTGGTGCGCTAATAAAGGGGCCAATCGTAATGCGGCATCCGGAGCTAAACTGTTGTGGGGGTAATCCCGAAGCAACTTTTCCCAATAGTTTTGAGCTCGAGACGGGTCTTGCGTCACGGTTAGATCCCCTAGGCGTATCAAAGCTTGGGGCTTAAGTGTATCGTCCAGAGGCTGGTTTATAAACGTCGTCCAAGCCTGAATTGCCGTGGGATCCTCAAGTTTTTGGCGTACTAAACCCAAATAAAACCAAGCTTTGGCCGAAAGCTCGGGGGCTCCGGATAACTTTGTTTGAGCTTCCCAATAGTCCTTAGCAGTCGACCACATTCCGGCTTGAAACGCAGCATACCCTTCCCAAAAAGGAAGACGTTGGGTCAAGGCTCCTGTTTGCACCAACCTGGAGGCTTTTTGAAAACTCCCCAACGCTTGCTCAGGTTGTCCGGTGTGCAACAAGGCCATGCCTCGTAAAAAGCAAGCTGACCCAGCTTGTGTGTCATCCGGATAGGTTTCTAAGAATCGGCTTCCCAATTCAACAGTTTCTGACCAAGCTTGGGCATTGAAAGCTTGTTCTATTTCCGACCACAAGTGTCGAGATGTTTCAGCCCAGGCAATTGTCCCCCAACAGAGCCAAGCTGTCAGAAATAAAACTTTGTTCATCGAGTGGGTGCCGGCTCAGGCTGGGTTGGCTTTCGGATTTTCAAAGCCAGTTTTTCTCGTCGAAGTTCAACCACAATTCGATCACCGGCTTCTAAACGCCCCTTCAAGATTTCTGTTGATAAAACATCCTCAAGTTCTCGTTGCAACACGCGTCGCAACGGTCGAGCGCCATACAACGGGTCGTAGCCTTTTTGAATCAACCAGGCCTTAGCTTTTGGCGTCATTTCGAGGTGAAGATTTCGCTGCAAGAGACGTTCCCTGACCTCCCCTAACAAGAGATCGAAAATAACTTCGACTTCTCTGGAGGTCAACGCGTGGAAAACCACAATTTCATCGACGCGATTGATAAATTCTGGCCGGAAGAGACGTTTTAATTCATTCAGAGCAGAAGATTTAATCTCTTGATAATTCAAAAGCCCTTCCTGGGTTTGAAAACCCATACCACCGGATTTGGTAATTTGCCGGGCTCCGGCGTTGGACGTCATAATCAAGATGGTATTTCGGAAGGAAACCGTATGACCAAGATTATCTTGCAACTCACCCTCTTCAAGGATTTGTAACAACAAGTTAAAAACATCCGGGTGAGCCTTTTCGATCTCATCCAACAAGACAACACTGTAGGGTTTTCGGCGAATTTTTTCGGTGAGTAAACCACCTTCTTCATACCCCACATAACCGGGAGGGGCTCCCACTAACCGGCTTACATTATGTTTTTCCATAAAGTCTGACATATCCAGCCGAATCAAGTTTTCAGTGCTACCGAATAGAAAATCGGCTAGAGTTTTCGCCAGTAAAGATTTACCGACACCTGTGGGGCCCAAAAAGATAAAGGACCCCAAAGGCCGTCTTGGTGAGTTTAAGCCGGTTCTGGCCCTCCGTATCGCTGAGGCGATCGCAGAAATCGCTTCTTCTTGCCCAACCACCGATTGATGCAAAACAGACTCTACCTGCAAAAGCTTTTCGGCTTCAGTTTGAGCAATGCGATTTAAAGGAATTCCCGTGACATCGGCCAAAATATTTTGAATATCTTCTACTGTAACGGTACGGGGCTGCGCCTCAGCTTGGTTTTCCCATCGTTGACGGGCCTCTTCCACTTCTTGTTTTAGACGCCTGACTTCATCCCGAATCGCTGCAGCTCGTTCATAGTTTTGATTGCTAACCAAATCATTTTTTTCTTTGACAAGGGCCTCAACCTGCTGTTCAAGTTGGGTAACCTCCACAGGACGATAATTATTCTCAATTTTTTTCTGCGAGCCGGCTTCATCCATGAGATCAATGGCTTTATCAGGAAGACTTCGGTCCGAAATATACCTGTGGGAAAGCGAAGCCGCAGCTTCAATCGCTTCAGGCGTGTACACCACATTATGAAATTGGGCGTATTTATCCGCAATACCTTGAAGGATTTCAACCGCTTGTTCTACAGATGGCTCACCCACAATCACGGGTTGAAACCGTCTTTCTAAAGCCGCATCTTTTTCAATATGTTTTCGATATTCTGCCAGAGTAGTTGCCCCAATGCATTGAATCTCACCGCGGGACAAAGCAGGTTTGAGCATGTTGCTGGCATCAATGGCCCCTTCTGCTCCGCCGGCACCTATAATGGTATGCAATTCGTCAATAAAGAGGATGACATTCCCAACGGCCGTAATTTCTTTCATAACCCTTTTTAAGCGCTCTTCAAACTCGCCTCTATACTTCGTCCCCGCAATTAAGGCGGCTAAATCTAGCGTCATGAGACGTTTCCCCGATAAGGAGGAGGGCACGGCATCCGAGGTAATGGCTTGGGCAAGAGCTTCGACAATCGCAGTTTTCCCGACTCCTGGCTCCCCTATCAGGACAGGGTTATTCTTGGTCCGACGAGATAATATCTGGATCACACGAGCCATTTCTTTTTCACGACCAACGACTGGGTCCAAAGCTTTCTTTTGTGCCAAGGCGGTTAAGTCTCTTGAAAACTCGTCCAATGTAGGTGTCATTTTTTTATTGGGAACATTGGGGGCAGGTCGTTTCCAACGCTGATCTTCTACAGCTGGCAGTTGACGTGGTTCCCGAGTTCGAACTGGCGACCCCCCAGAAAGATCACTGATGACATCACGAAGAGTATCTATGGTTATGCTGTTATTTTGTAAATACAGAGCAACCACACTGCCCGTTTCTGCTACAGCTGCCAACAAAAGATGTTCGGTCCCGATGTACTCGTGACCTAAAGCTCGTGCTTCATTAGCACTTTCTTCTAAGATGCGTTTTCCGCGTTTTGATGGTGGAACATCTCCTAAAACAAAGCCTGAAGGCTTGCGAGGTATGGCCTTTTCAATTTCTAATTGAAGGGCATTGAGGTCTACATTCATGGACTTCAAGGCTTTATAGCCAATACCTTCTCCATCTTTCAGTAAAGCCAAAATCACATGTTCGGGGAGAAGTTGATCAGAATGAAAGCGTCTGGCTTCTTCTTGTGATAAAACAGTAAGAATGCGTTGTGCTCTTTGTGTTAAACCTTTAAACATTCTTCTTTCCCCCCAATAAAATCGTCCGAATAAGATCCGAGCGTAAGACATCTTCGCCCTCTGAACTGGCCAACAAGGCCCTGAGATGGGCTCCCTGCAAGCGGAAGAACAAAGGATCCAAGCGTTCACTGACGCTCTCTTTAATTATAATCAATTCAGAAGCCCTTCGCAAAGCCGATAGGGCTGGCAAAGTTTCTTCCCAAGTTAGCCTTCGGGCGTTAGTCAGTAATCCCCAAGCTCGCCCTATCCGATCTTCTAATTGCAGGGCCTGAAGTTTGGCTTCCCGTTGCCGGGCTTCGATTTCTCCTTTGGTGATTTTCTCAACCAAAGAAACGAGTACCGAACTTAATTCACGTTCACTGCGGCCAAACGAAAAAGCATTTTGAAGCCAAAAGAAATCTGATTCACCACGACTACCGGCCCAAACTGGTAACAAAGAAAAACCTTGACGTTCAACGGTTTTCATCATGGCTTCCCATAAGCCGGACGATTCTGAAGCTGGCAAATGCAAAAGCGCAGAAACTTGGACCCCACCGCCAGCATGCGCAGGATCTGCCGTTACCCACCCCCAGTGTGAACGCCAAGCAAAACCCAATTGCTGTCCCCAAGAGTCTAAACTTTTCCAAAACTGTTCCGCTTGTTGGGGTTGGAATCCTAAACTTAACTGGCGAAGCCGCAGATGATCTTCGCCCCCAAAATGAAGTCCCCACCCATCTTGAGCTTCCCACCAAGAAACTGCCTCTCGGTCCTGGACTAGCCCATCTGGAACTAAAAGTCGTTCTTGAGCCAAAGCTTTCGTTACAGGAGGGGCTTCCTTCCAAACAAAGGGAGCACTGAGGGTATCCTCCGATTTCACAGCTTCAATCAAACGACTCTTAAGTTCCAGTTTTTGCTCGGCACGGCATTTTCCTGTAAAAGGCCAACCTTCTAAATTGCGGAAGGCAGTCCAGCGTAGAGCAAGCACACAAGGATGAGGTTCTGTTGGCTTAGAATACCAGCTTGTCTCGGGATCAAGAACACCGATCACAAGGACTCCTGCAAGGAACGAATCTCATCACGCAACTGCGCGGCTTGTTCAAACCGTTCACCTTCTACAGCAACTTTCAAGTCCGCTTGTAATTGTTGCAATTTCTGTTCACGTGCCAGAGGAGACGTTAGCAGTATCCAACTTGGAGCTTCTGAATGGTAAGCTGGCCAACCGTACCGGCGAGAGCGTTCTTCTAACCAGGAGGAAAAGGTAAGATAGCAATCAGGACAACCAAGGCGGCGAGTTTGCAGGACTTCCTCAAGAGACTCCCCACAGGTGGGACATTGCTTTATCTCTTCTTGGGGAGTTTCACCTAAAAGTATCGTAAGACAGGAGCGGCAAACGTCCCATTCCTGCTTTTCTCCGTCACGAATGACTTCAAGTTTGGTTAAAGCGGCAATTTTCCCACAGCGGCGACACGCTCCACTCATGAAAGGCCCTTATCTAAAGACGGAAAACTTAAGTCTGGTACAGTTTCACGGGTAAAAAGCCATGAACGATGAATACTTTTATGAAAGTCACGCGGAACCGTTAAGGATGATAATTCGCGACAGCGAACTTTAGGAAACAATTTTTCGTCAAACTTAAACTTTTGATAGTTGTTACTAAAAAACAATAAACCGTCTGGTGAAAGGATTTTAAGACAACTTTGGATCAGTTTCGGGTAATCTCGTTGAACATCCAAAGTTCCTTCCATTTTTTTGGACTGAGAAAAGGTGGGTGGGTCAAGGATAATCACATCCCAGGTCTTGCGAGTTTCTGTTTTCAGAAATTCAAAAACATCACGCCGGTAAAACCGATGATTGGTCCCATCAAGACCATTCAGGACCAAATTCTTTTTGGCCCATTCGATGTAATTGGCATTGAGATCCACCGTAGCCGTTTCAAAAGCGCCCCCCTGAGCCGCATAAACCGTAAAACTCCCTGTATAGGCAAAGAGGTTTAAAACTCGGCGACCAGCAGATAAACCACGCACATAGGCTCTTGTCCAACGGTGATCCAAAAATAAGCCTGTATCCAAATAATCCTTCAAATTGACCAGGAATTTTAAACCGCCTTCCCGAACTGTTACGAACTGATCCGTTTGTTCTAATCGTTCGTAACGGGCGCCTTCTTTTTGCCGTCTACGTTGTTTAAGATGAATTCGCTCCGTTGACCAGCCCAAAGTCTCACAGACAGTTTTTACCGTTTGAAGTAGTTCGGGTTCTTCGTCTGGAATCTCTTCCAAAACATACCAGACCTGGTCATGCTCATAAACATCAATAATCAACGGAAAAACATCTTCTTCAAAAAGACGGTAACAGGAAATCTGATTGGCTTGAGCCCAGCGCCGCCTTTGTTGATACAGAAACTGCAACCGTTCTAAGAATTCGGGGAGCCGTTGCATCGGCAGCATCCTATTCGTCTCCGTCAGTTGTGGTTTTTAAATCTTTTAACCAACGTTCCGCCACAGGATCCTCGGGGTCGTATTCCAAAACAGTATCAAAAAAACCTCTAGCCTGTTCACGATCTCCTGATCTTAGGGCAAGGACTCCTAAATTACATAGTATTTTTGTATTCTCACTATCCCGTCGAAGGGCCTTCTCGAGCAGACGTCGAGACTCTTTAAGCTCGCCCAATTCCATTTGACAAATAGCCATTTCATTAAGAAGGTCAATTTCATCCCCTCCTTTGGTTAAGGCCTCTGCAAAAGCAGAAAGGGCTTCTTGCCATTGTCCCAAGCGGCGCCTTGCCCAACCCAGCAAAAACCAAGCATTCCATACACTTTTGTCCTGTGCGAGAAATTCTTGAATACGGTCTATTCCTTTTTCTTCTTGGCCCAACAGGATAAAGTCATAGGCTTCCTTGAAAAGTCGATCAAAATCTTCTCTTCGCCCCATTTCCGCCAATGCCTTTTTCGCTGCTTGTACTTTAGCTTCGTCACGACTTAGTTCAAAAAACGCATCAAAGAGTCCTCGTGCCCGGTCGATATTTTTCTGCTTTAAATGAAAAAAACCTGCATAAAAAAAAGCATCTGGTAATGGCGGTGTGGCCATCATAGCCTCAGAAAATCGTTTCTGAGCTTGTCGCAAACATTCTTCTGCTTCTTCCATTAAATTTCGTTGTGAAAGAGCTTCCGCCTGCTCATCATACATGAGGGCTAAATTCA
>JAJXVP010000142.1 GCA_021782055.1 bacterium
TCCTGACCCTTCGGCCGTTCCCGGTCCTTCCTTTTATTCACCACCGCCCATCATCTGGATTCACGAGCCCTGGGAATGGGGCCCCTACTACCACTGGAGGGATCGTTGGTGACAGAAAAAGTAGCGGCGTTGCGCCGCAGTAGAAAGGTTCCCGAAGTACGTACCGCCTTTTGGGGGGTCAAGCTTCTTACCACCGCCATGGGTGAAGCGGTGTCAGATTTCCTGGTGTATCATATGAACCCATACCTCGCCGTGGGGTTGGGCGCCTTTGTCTTTGCCTTAGCGTTGTTTATCCAGCTTCGGTTTCGCCGTTACCAAGCCGCAGTCTACTGGTCGGCCGTAACCATGGTGGCGGTCTTTGGCACGATGGCCGCCGACGCCACCCATATCGTTCTCGGCGTTCCTTACCTCTACTCGTCTTTGCTTTTTGCCGTGGGGCTTACGGCAATTTTTGTCCTGTGGTACCGCGTCGAAAAAAGCCTCTCTATCCATTCTATCAGCACCCTGAGGCGGGAAATTTTTTATTGGCTTGCCGTCATGGCAAGTTTTGCTATGGGTACCGCTTTAGGAGATCTTACAGCGTTTGGCTTCCATGCCGGGCTGGGCAGTTCAGTCCTGATCTTTGCGTTCCTGTTTTCGCTTCCGTGGCTCACCAAAAAGGTGTGGCGTAATGAAACCTCGGCGTTTTGGTTTTCGTATGTCATGACTCGCCCCCTCGGTGCGTCTGTGGCAGACTGGTTAGATATGCCGCATCGCGTGGGGGGACTTGGTTTAGGAAGGGGGTTTGTGGGCTCACTTCTTAGTTTACTTCTTGTCCTGGCAGTAACCTGGGTGGCTGTCAAGAAAATCGATACCCCCACACCTCGTACAAGCTAGGCTAAACCTACCTAGCCCAGACCCGAAGTCTCATGAGAGTCGCAACTGAAGTGGCATGCGAGTTGCGCCCTGACGGTCATGAGACTAGCATGGAAGCTAATGCCATTGATCCCACCTAAGGCACCGCAAAGGATAAAAAAAGTCCTTCTTGCAGAAGGACTTAAGAAACATTGCCCAGAAGAGGACTCGAACCTCCACGCCTCGCGGCACTAGTACCTGAAACTAGCGTGTATACCAATTTCACCATCTGGGCAGTGAGCTCAAGCTAAAGGAAAACAGCGCCTCTGTCAAGTCAGCGTGGACGAGCGACAAAGACGCCATTGTTTCTGGAGCCGGTTTACGACTGTATTTCGATCTTGATACCAGGCTTGGTAGCCGGGGCATCTTTTGGTGACACAACCACACGCAGAAGCCCATTTTTGAAGCTCGCCGCTACTTGCGACTGATCGAACTTATCGGCAGGCACGTAATACTTTTGACCCTCAATCGGTTTGAGTTTGAGACGATGCTTCAAGTAGCGAACGTCTGGTTCGTCTTCCAGCACCTGGGTTCTGGCAGAAAACACCATGTAGTCCCCCACAAACGACAGCTCGAGATCTTCTTGCTCAAAGCCCGCCAAGGCCATCTCAAACACTAGCGACTTATCCGGAGTGAGATAAACATTGGTCGGCGGGTACGAATAGGCGGGATAGAAATCCAGGCCCTCGGCAAGCCCTTTGCCGAACCCCCACCCTTTCTCCATTTCGGTACGGAACTTTTCGTTCCAGGTCTCCACCTGGCCGAAAACTTCGTCCAGGAATTTATTCAGGTCCATGAAAGGAAATTTCGTGTCCCTCATCATGGTAACCTCCTTACGGCAGGTTCTTACGGGCCCCAAATGGGCGCCCGAGAGGAGCAACGCTCCTACTCAATAATATAATGCCGTCTCGGCCTTTCCGAAAGCGGTAAACTCAGATATCCTGACGCGAATTCTTTGAGGCGAAAAGGAAGGCTATGCGTCTGCTGTACATTGCCGAAATCGTCGGCAAACCGGGGTTATTCGCTTTACGCCATACTCTAGAAGAGCTCAAACACCGCTATCAGCCCGACCTTTTGTGGGGCAATGGAGATGGTGTCACAGGTGGGTTCGGCCTTGGTTTGAATCATGCGCACACCCTGCGAAAGCTTGGACTGCAGGTGATTACCCTCGGCGAATGCGCCTTTTACAAAAAGGATGTTCACCCTCTTTTAGCTTCGTCTCACTTTCTGCTACGACCGGAGAACCTCCCCGAAGAGGCTCCAGGGCAGGGCTGGCGTGTGGTAAAGTCTGGCCCCCATCCCGTTGCTTTTTTGAGCCTCGTTGGTCAGGCCGGGTGGAATCGCCTCAACCCTTTTTCGCCATTTACCGCGTTTGACCGCATCTTCGAACGCCTTCAAGGCCAAAACATCCCCTTGGTCGTAGATTTTCATGCGGTCACTACGGCAGAAAAGCAGACGCTTTTGGCCTATGTTGATGGCAAAGCCGCCGCTGTTTTAGGAAGTCACGCGAAGGTTGCTACCGCCGACGCTCAGATTTCTTCACACGGAACCGCTTACGTAACCGATGCCGGCCGCACAGGAAGCCGCGCCTCCATAGGAGGCTTTCTCCCTGAAAAGGAGTTGCGACGCCTACAAACGGGAATACCCTTAAAAAGCGAACCGTGTTGGCAAGAGCTTGTCGTTGAGGGGGTGTTTTTGGAGATATCTCACAACAAAGGGGTAAGGATCGAGCCTTTTACTCAAACGTGCTCGGTAAGTGCCCCGTCTTCTTAAGTTGCGCAAGCGTAACTTGCTCAAAAGGCCAAGCTAGAGCGACCGTGAGGCCATCTCTTTCGCCAGCTTATTTAAAACCCCAGCCGTTTCTGACAAGCCGACAATCTTTTCGACGTTTCCTAGCTCAATGGCGACACGAGGCATTCCAAAAACTACGCTCGTGGCTTCATCCTGCGCTAACGTAAGTCCTCCGGCTCGGTGAATCTCACCAAGTTCGGCCGCTCCGTCACGCCCCATACCGGTCATGATTAACCCCATCGCCTGAGCCCCAAACTGGTGGGCAACCGAACGGAACAGCACCCCGGCAGAGGGACGGTGACCATTGCATAAATCCTGCTGATGGAGGTGTGCCACCGTGGCTAAACTCTTTCGTTCTACTTCCAGGTGATAGTCACCGGGAGCGATCAAGATCCGCCCCTTGCGAACCAAATCCCCTTCTTGAGCTTCTTTGACTTCCAAGGGACAAATTTTATCGAGGGAACGCGCAAACTCGGCAGTAAAACCTGCTGGCATGTGCTGAACCACAACCACTGGTAGCGGAAAATCAGCCTCTAACGCGGCAAAGACTGTCCGCAAAGCGTTGGGCCCCCCGGTAGAGATCCCAATCGCCAGAATATGCAAATCTTTGTGCGGCCGTAAAACAGGCGGACTAACGGGAGGACGGTCGACCGCTCGAGTTTCGGGACGTAACTCGTGCTTAGGCTCTGGCTTAACCTCAACCCGAGGAATCTCTGTCCTCGCTGTTTCGGGCTTCGTAGTTTCAGGCCGGGCCTCCGCGCGGGATATACCTTTACTTCGTTGGTAACGCCCACCATAGACACGAATCAGCTCAATGAGGTGATCTCCGACCAGATGGATGTCTTCACTGACTGACCCCGACGGCTTTTTAATAAAGTCAGCGGCACCAAGGGCCAAAGCCTCCATGGTGATCTCCGCCCCCCGGCGGGCAATGGATGAAAGAATAATAACTGGAATCTCCCATTTGAGTTCTCGCCTCTTTTTTAAGAACTCGATCCCATTCATTTCAGGCATTTCAAGGTCAAGAATAATGATATCCGGATTCAAGGATGGGATTTTTTGTACCGCAAACACCCCGTTCATGGCCTTTCCCACCACCGCTAAATCAGGGGCACTTTCAACGATACGGCCAATGAGGTTGCGCATCAGGGCAGAGTCATCCACAATTAAAACGTCAATTTTCCCGTTCATGCCCGCTCCCTCTTAGGACTCAAGAATCTTAGAATACAACACAGACCAGTCCGTCTTGAGGAATTTGAACGCGGTGTTCATCCCAAACAACGACTCACTGTGACCAATGAAAAAGTAGGAATGATTGGTCATGGATTGCCAAAACCTTTCCACGACATTTTTCTGAGCCGCCTCATCAAAGTAAATCAAAACATTGCGACAAAAGACAACATCTAAATTTCTTTGTCCTGAATCAAACTTAAGGTTGTGATAGTCAAACTTTATCCGCGCCTTAAGTTCGTCCTTTATCTGGTACCCATCAGCGCTCTTAGAAAAAAATCTTGTCAGGTAGGGAGCGGGTATACCCTGAAGCTTTGACTCCGGGTAAAACCCCTGCTGGGCAGTCATCAGAGATTTTAAGCTTAAGTCAGATGCGACGATCTCAAAAGAAAAGTCAGTTGGAAGTTTATCTTTTAGTACCATCGCCAACGAGTAGGGTTCTTCTCCGGTTGAACACCCCGCACTCCAGACCCGAATTTTATGCTCAAGACCTTTTTTGCGCTTGTACTGCATCAAGTCCGGCAGGATCGCTTTCTCAAAGGCGTCAAACTGAGGCTGATTGCGAAAAAAACGGGTCAGGTTCGTTGTGACGGCGTCAAGGAAGGACTTCATCTCTTCGGGGCTCTTTTGAAGGAGCTCAAAATAAACACCGGCATTGTCTAGCTTGGCCAACCTGACTCGCTCACGAAGTCGACTCTCTAAAATGGGACGGTTAGAGGCCGAAAAGGTGATACCACTGGCATCATAAATGAGGTTCCGGTATTTTTCGAACAACGCGTCCGTTACAACGTCAGACATCACATACCTATCTTAATTTAGAGTCTAGGTGCCAACGTACCCCACGTCAAGAAAAAGCGGAACGGAAAAATCTCTGAACCTGCGTTACACTGTAAACGAGGGGAAAAAATGACGGTTCCAGAGTATGTAGATCTGAGCCTGTCAGCGTTGGCTTGGAGCGAAGCTGATCAGGTGTCGTATGCTGAACTGATAAGTCCCGACCAAAAAACGCTTTACGTCGATCTTGATACGTTAGATGCGGTAGAACTACTTCGCTTGGCCAAACACACGCCAGGCGATGACCGAGTTTTTCAGGTGCTTGTCGACCTGTTGTTGACCAACGGCTACTCACCCGAAGCTTTGTTTTTGTCAATTTCGCCCCGTGGCGAGCTCACTTGCCGCCTGCTTTACCAAAAAAAGAGCCTCCCGGGTTTTCTTGAACTTCGCCCCGGCGATGGTCTAGTTCTGGCGGTTCTTATGAACCTTCCCGTCCGCGCTCACGCCTCTCTTCTGGTGTCCTTTGTTGACAGGGATCGGACGACTGTGGGATAATAAAATCCCATGAAGAAATACATTTTCGTCACGGGCGGCGTCTGCTCAAGCTTAGGAAAAGGCATTGCGGCGGCGTCGATGGGCACCCTGTTAGAAAGCCGCGGCTACCGTGTCGCGATGATCAAGATTGATCCCTATTTGAACGTTGATGCCGGGACCATGAGTCCCTACCAGCATGGTGAAGTCTACGTCACCGACGATGGCGCTGAAACAGATCTCGACCTGGGTAATTATGCCCGGTTCACTAAGTCTCCCCTCAGCAAAGCAAATTCCATTACAACTGGTCAAATTTATCAGACCGTTATCAATAAAGAACGAGAAGGTCGGTACTTAGGCCGTACAGTTCAAGTGATACCTCATATTACCGATGAGATTAAGGCGCAAATTGTTCGGATGGGCAGTCTTCCCGACATCGATATCACCATCATCGAAGTCGGCGGCACGGTGGGAGACATCGAGTCTATCCCCTTTCTAGAAACAGCCCGCCAATGTATCCATGAATTCGGACGTGAAAACGTTCTCTCCGTTCACCTCACCCTGGTTCCAGCTGTTTCAGGCGACGAGCTCAAAACGAAACCAACTCAGCACTCGGTAAAAGAACTGCGAGAAATCGGTATTCAGCCCGACATCCTGCTTTGTCGCGCCAAACGTGAACTTGATGAGTCAATGCGGCGCAAAATCGCTAACTTTACCAACGTCAGCTTTGAATCCGTTCTTTCAGCGATGGATGTTAATTCCACCATTTACGAGATTCCTCTGATTTACCACAAACAAAAGCTGGACGAGATTGTTCTGCGAAAATTGGGTCTGGACCTTCGCGAGCCTCAGCTAGAAGATTGGCGTTCGATGGTCGAAGGCTACAAAAACGCCGAAAAGACCGTTACCATTGCCATGGTTGGCAAATATATTGACCTCCACGACACCTATAAATCTGTTGACGAATCCCTTGTACACGCCGCCATGGGCAACCGTGTTAAGGTGAAAATCGTCCGAGTCGACGCAGAAAAGCTCGAAAAAGGTGCTGTAGCCGATGAAGTCTTTGCGGGTGTCGACGGCATTTTGATTCCCGGTGGTTTTGGTGAACGCGGTATCGAAGGGATGATCATCGCGGCAAAGTACGCTCGTGAAAACCGAATCCCCTATTTGGGAATTTGCTTGGGGATGCAGATTATGGTGATTGAATTTGCCCGTTCAGTCCTAGGCTTGCAGGGAGCCAACTCCACCGAATTTAATGAGAAAACCCCGCATCCCGTGGTCAGCCTTTTGGAGGAACAAGAAGGTGTTACAAAACTGGGGGGAACCATGCGCTTGGGCCGGAGCGCCACACAGACCTTACCCGAAACCTTTATTCGTTCCGCATACGGTCAAGACGTCGTTTGGGAACGGCACCGTCACCGGTATGAGTTTTCTAACTCCTATCGCCACAGCCTTACTCAAGCGGGGTTAAAGATCTCAGGGCTGACTTCTGACGGAACCCTGGTTGAATCTGTTGAGTGGCCCGGTCAACCCTGGAACACAGGGGTACAGTTTCACCCCGAATTTACCTCTAGCCCCACGAGTCCTCAGCCCTTGTTTCGTGCCTTTATCGGGGCTGCGGCTCAACACGGCTAAACGGATGAATGGTTAAATGCGACGCTTACTGTTCTGCGGAGTGGCTCTTCTATTTTGTTCCTGCTCTTTTAAATACGAAGATTGGGGAGTCAAAGACCCCAACCAGATCCCGCAGACAGTAATGACCGATTTCGTCGAGAAAAACATCAAG
>JAJXVP010000143.1 GCA_021782055.1 bacterium
CCATCTCATTGTGGTTCAGGATTTGCCCATTACCATTCGTTTTCGTGAGGATGAAAAAAGCTTCTCGGTCGAAGGCGCCTACAACACCCGCTATGAGATCATGAAAAAGCGAATCGACAAAGCGGTTATAAAAGGCAGCGGTGAACGGCTGACCCAAATCCATCAAATTGCCCTCGTGTATACCCAACCCTCCGAAGCCCTTGAGTACCGCCGGTACATCGTCTTTCTGCAAAGTGAAGGGTTGTTAGAAGGCGCCGTCGAAGAGTTTGAACTTGATGACCTTCAGGGAATTCATGGTCTGCACGCCCTAAGGGTTAAAGTTCGTCTCGACGGCGATCACGATACGGCAAAGCTGGTCGAAAGACTTCGCGAAAACGCCTAGCTCTAGGCAGGGGCTTGAGATCCCTAGCAGGCCACCAACGTCAGCTGGTTCTCTAAATTCGCTAATAGCTTTTCGTAAAAGGCCTCTAGACCTGCCTTTTGTGCCTCTTCGGCCGTCTGATATTCTTGAAGAATCACCGACTTTTCAAAGTCGGGTAAACCCTCTTCGGCCATGGGGTACAAAACATTGTCCTCTTTATAAATGTGCCCGGTGAGGTGCTCTCCCCACCCTTGGGCGTAGGCAAGCGCGTTATCTCGGTTTTGCACCTCAATGGCTTCGAGTAAACCCGCCGTGAGCGCCCGGCCTTCTTCGTGATCAAAGAGCATAACAGGAATAGGATTGCAGTGCGTCAGAACTCCGGGAACTTCTAAATGACGAAAAAGAATAGCTTCTTCTTTGGCGTGATGGTAACGATCGGCGTAAGTTTTAATAAAATCGACAATCTGTCGTAAGGCTGAAAAATGTTGGGCATCGTTGACGCCGGACTCCCACGTGTTAGCCATTCGCCCTATCAAGTCAATGTAGCGTAAAATCAGCTGATGCTCTTGCATCAGTTTCTTGGTAACGTCCATAAGCTCCTCCGTTTCGGTACACGGTCAGCTTAATGGCCTTTCAAAAGGATTTCCTTGACCAAGATCAAGAAAACTCAGGAATTTCTGCGAGTTTTGAGGAACCAAGTAGGTGGACTCAAAGGAGCTCTACGTCGCCGCCCCGCGAAGCCGTGCACACGAAACGACCTGAAGCGTGCTCCCCTCGATCTCAAGGAGCTTTTCCTCCTCAAGCTGACGAAACACGCGCGAAAGCGTCTCGGGAGTCATCCCCAGCTCTTGGGCAATTTCCCGTTTCTTTTTCGGAAAGGGAAAACGACAGTGCGAAAGTTTGCCTGGACAGCCATCGTGAGCAGGACACAAACTAAGAATATACTGGACAATACGTTCGCGAGCCCCAAGAATGGTTAACTGCTCAATCCGTTTATTGAGTCTTAAACATTTTTTGGCTAAAAGCCTCAAAAAGAAAGCACTTACTTCGCTGTCACTATTTTTTAAAATTTCATCGCGATGAATCTGTACCAACCGACAGTCTTTGGTAACAACCGCCTGGGCAGGGTACGTGCTCTCGGCAAACAACAAAGCCTCGGCACACCAATCACCGGCAGGGATTTTCGTCAGTTCTACTTCATGGCCCGAGGCAGACAACAACCGCAACGATAGCTCACCAGCTTCCACATAAAAGCAATAGGAGGCGGGGTCCTCTTGCAGAAACAAAATCGTTCCTGCCTCAAGTTGACGCCGCCGACCTAACCCAGATAAGGCGACGGGTAAAGCCGAACCCAAGCTGTCCATCGGTTTGTTTTTTCCTTGACCTTACATCACCCGGTAGACCAAAAAGTTTTCTTGGTCGGGCGAGACGATCCCATCCCAGCTTGCCTCGGGAGGGTTCCGTTTAAAAAAGATACAGCGTTCCATGTACCTCGCTGCCACAGGGTCCTCCGGATAGGCGTCCAGACTGCGGGTTAGTGACAAAAGTGCTTTGTCCCACTCGCGGGCTTTGTAAAAGGAAATCCCAGACAACAAGAACGGGTACGCATTGTCTTTGCTCTCTACGGTGGCCGTATCGTCGAAGTCATAAACTTCGTAGATGACTTCGGGAGTCTCGCGTCCTTTAACCCGAATCGAGTCGACTTCACGAATCTTGTACTGACCGGGGTCGGCTAAAGCATGAAAGGTCGATTGACTTATCAAGATGCGGGTATGATAAAGCTTAGTGAGAGTCTCAACACGTTTAGCGACAGAAACCGGGTTGCCAATACTGGTCGAGTCCATGCGCGATACAGACCCCACCGTGCCTATCACGACATTGCCGCTCGAGATACCCATCCCCACTAAAATCTCTTTTTGACCGCCAGCACGTCGTGTTTCATTGAACCGAATCAGGTGTCGTTGAATGTCCAGGGCCGCCTGCAGGGCATCATCAGCGTGCTTATGATCAAAAATCGCCATAAACCCATCGCCCAGGTACTTATCGATGGCACCATTATGAGCTTGAATAATGTCGTTCATCTCGGCCAAGTAGTCGTTCAAGAACCCGGTAATCTCGTTCGGCTCCAACCCTTCGGCCAAGGTCGTAAACGACCGGATATCGAGAAAAAGCACACTAGCTTCGCAAGTTTCAGCTTCACCCAAACGAATTTTTTCGACCCCTTCACGCGTGATCCGTTTGAGGTACTTGGGAGGAACAAACAGCTCAAAGGCTTTCATCGTACGGTGTAGCTTTTCGTAGGCTAGAGCATTTTCGATGCTAATCGCCATGAGTGAGCTGAACGCTTCTAGCTCATCGACATCATTGGCGGTAAACTCGCCGCCTCCGACCTTATTCAAAACCTGGACAACCCCGATGATATTCGCATCTTTATTACGGATCGGCATGGTTAACAATGCTTGCGTCCGAAACCCGGTCTGCTGGTCAATCTCGCGGTTAAACCGGGCGTCGGCATAGGCGTCAGAAATATTCACAATTTCACCGCTTCTAGCCGCATAGCCGGCCAAGCCTCGGTCCACAGCAAATCGGATCTCTTGAATTCCTGAACCCGAAAAAACTTTCGAGTATAGTTGCCCCCGTTCTGCATCAATAAGGAACAAGGTGCTCCGCTGTGCACCAACGACCGAGCAAGTTTCGGCGATAAGGGTTTGAAGAAGGGAGGTAAGATCAAGCTCAGTCATGATGCGCTTGGTTGCCTCAATCAACTTTTGATGGCGTTTGGAATGCGAAATCTCTGACACGAACGGCCCCCCTTCTCTTATCGGCTTTTTTAGCCTTGCACAACAATATTAACAAGTTTATTAGGCACTGTAATAATCTTGACAATCGTCTTGCCTTCGGTCAGCGCCGTGATCCGAGAATCGCGCCGTGCCAGGTCTTCCATCTGGGCTGGGGTTAACCCTGCAGGAACGGTCAGACGGGAACGGATCTTGCCGTTAATTTGAAACACCATTTCGATCTCATCATCCTGACAAAGGGCCTCTTCCCACACCGGCCAAGCTTCGTGCGAAACACTGGGTTTTTCACCCAACCTTTCCCAAAGTTCTTCAGCTAAATGCGGGGCGTAGGGCGAAAGCAGGATCACAAAGGTCCGCCACAGGGATCGGGGGAACGATGTGAAGGTGTCCGCTTCGTTCAAAAAGACCATCATCGCACTAATCGCGGTATTAAAGCTCAGGCTCTCGGTGTCTTGGGTGACTTTTTTGATCGTTTTGTGCAAAACCTTGAGTTGCGCCTTGGTGGGAGCTTCGTCGGCAAACGAGGCTTCACCCAGGCGCCAGATTCGGTTTAAGAACCGTGAAGCCCCAGCCACCCCGTTGGTGTTCCACGGTTTGGAATCTTGCAGAGGACCCATGAACATCTCGTACACCCGCAAGGTATCCGCACCGTACTCGCGAACAATCTCATCGGGATTCACGACGTTACCGGTACTTTTTGACATCTTTTGGCCGTTCTCGCCCAGGATCATCCCCTGGTTAACCAGTCGTTGGAAGGGCTCGGGAGTCGTCACCAGCCCCAGGTCAAACAAGACCTTGTGCCAAAAGCGTGCGTACAAAAGGTGTAAGACGGCGTGCTCGGCCCCGCCGACGTAAAGGTCGACGGGCATCCAATAGGCAATTTTTTCAGGGTCAGCAAAGGCGGTTGTATTCTTGGGGTCGAGGTAGCGCAAGTAATACCAGCAGGAACCGGCCCACTGAGGCATGGTATTCGTCTCGCGCTTGGCAGGCTTTCCACACACCGGGCAAGTCGTATTGACCCAGCTGTCGATCGCGGCCAGGGGGCTTTCGCCGGTTCCGGTCGGTGCGTAGCTTTTGACTTCTGGTAAACGAAGCGGGAGTTCACTTTCTGAAAGAGGTACAATGCCATGGTCGGGACAGTGAACAACAGGGATGGGTTCGCCCCAATACCGCTGGCGACTAAAAATCCAGTCGCGCAGTTTGTAATTGACCGAAAGACGTCCCCGTCCCTCTTTTTCGAGCTTGGCCGTTACAGCTTTCTTGACCTTTTCGCTGGGTTGGCCGTCAAACTCGCCTGAGTTCACCATCACGCCAGGACCTGTATAGCAGTCGGTAAGAGTCTCGGGCTTGCCGGTGGGTGAAATCACAGGGATGACCTCAAGCCCAAACTGACGGGCAAACGCCCAGTCACGAGTATCATGTGCAGGAACAGCCATAATCGCACCAAAACCGTAACCCGCTAAAACATAGTCCGAAATCCAAATGGGAACGCGCTTTCCATTCACAGGGTTGATCGCATAGGCACCGGTAAAGACGCCCGTTTTTTCCTTGGCCAGGTCAGTCCGTTCAAGGTCGCTCTTGCGACGAGCTTGATCTTGGTAGTCGTGCACGGCGTGTAGCTGTTCGGGTGTTGTTATCTTGTCGACCAGCGCATGGTCAGGAGCCAAGACCATGTAGGTCACCCCATAAAGGGTGTCTGGCCGGGTTGTAAAGATCCAAAAGGATAGGGACTTGCCCGTCTCATCAAGAAGATTTTCGACTTCAAACAAAACGTCGGCCCCTTCCGATCGACCGATCCAGTTCCTTTGCATGGTCTTGATGCTTTCGCTCCAGTCTAGAAGGTCCAGGTCTTTTTCAAGGCGATCGGCGTAGGCGGTAATCTTGAGCACCCACTGACGAAGGTTACGACGCTCGACCACCGTTCCACACCGGTCGCACTTACCATCCACCACTTCTTCGTTGGCCAACCCCGTTTGACAGCTAGGGCACCAGTTAATTGGCATCAAGGCTTCGTAGGCCAGACCCTTTTTAAACAGTTGAAGAAAAATCCATTGGGTCCAGCGGTAGTATTCGGGGGTGTGGGTCGAGACTTCGCGGTCCCAGTCGTACGAAAACCCCAAGCTTTGGATTTGCTGGCGGAAGCGGTCAATGTTCGCAACCGTAGTCGTCTCGGGGTGGGTTCCGGTTTTAATGGCGTAGTTTTCAGCAGGCAGACCAAAGCTGTCAAAACCCATGGGGTGAAGAACATTGAACCCTTGATGACGGCGAAACCGGCACCAGATGTCGGTGGCGGTGTAGCCCTCGGGGTGGCCGACGTGCAGACCTGCCCCCGAAGGGTACGGGAACATATCCAGAACGTAAAGTCGTTTCTCTTCGGGTACGGACGGGTCTTCTACCGCTCGGAAAGTTTTATTTTTAGCCCAAAAGTTTTGCCACTTGGGTTCAAGAGTTTCATAGGGATACTTGCTCATAGTAGACTATTTTAGCCGAGCGTTCGATTGGGGGTCAATGCGACCGATTCTCTTTTGGTCAGGGCGTTGGCGTTTTTGAAAGAGGTAGCGTTAAGGTGAAGGTTGTTCCTTTTAGCTCGGAACTTGAAACCGAAACCGTGCCGCCATGCATTTCGATCAGGGCTTTGACAATCGAAAGGCCAAGCCCATAACCCTTTTCTTTCATGGTAGACTTCGAGCGCCAAAACCTCTCAAAGACTTGTTCAGTTTCTTCGGAAGGGATCACAGACCCCACATCGTGAACCGTGAGCGTCACCATTCTGTCGGCGGCCGCTCGTACCAAGATGTCGGTGCGGGGCCGCGCGTACTTGATCGCATTATCGACAAGATTGAACACCGCCTGCTGTAGCTTAAACCTATCGGCTTTGATCGTTAACGCAGGGTCGCACTCTAAAACCAAGCTCAGGTGCCGGGAATCCGCTAGTTTTTCTAGCTGGGTCACCACCTCAGCTAAAACCTCGGCCAGGTTAAACTCTGAAATTTCTAGTTGCAATTCTTGTGCATCGAAGCGGGCCAATTTGAGCAAGTTTTCGACAATGGCCGACATCCGTTCGGTTTCTTCGAGGTTCGAGGCAAGAATCTCGCGATATTCGGCCAGAGCCCGCTGTTTTTTTAAGGCGACCTCGAGCTCGCCCCGCATGACGGCCAAAGGAGTCTTCATCTGGTGCGATAGGTCTTCAAAGACCCGTCTTTGCTGGTCAAAAGCCGCATCGATACGTGCCAAAAGTGTGTTGAACGCCTTGGCCATTTCTTGAATCTCGGTTTCAGAAAATTGTTCGGGATGAAACGGCTGACGAACATGGACAATGTCCAGGCCACGAACGTTGTCCATAAAACTTAGCAGCGAATTCAACGCACGACGAATTAAAAGCCACTCAAAAAAAGCGGCGATGAGCAAGAACAACGGCAACAGCAAAATCACAGCGAGCTGAAGCTGACCCAAGGGTTGCTCGATTTTTTTGGTCTCTAAGGCTGTTTGAAGGATGTAGTGCTGCCAACGCGATTCGACGTACAAAAAGCAACTGCGAAACCGAATTTCAAACCCAATGAAGTTAGTGATCGAAGTATTTTCAAACACCAGCTTTTGTTTACGAATTTTTTTGAGGAGCTCTTTTGAAAAATGAAAATCATTGAGGTCGCGCCGATTGTCGGCGACCAAGCCGCCGTCGGGCCGGTAAATGCGCACGAGCAACCCGTTCATCAAACTGTTGCTGGACCCGGTGGCGATCCAGTCCCTAGCGACCTGAGCAAAGTTCTCTTCGGCGGCGCG
>JAJXVP010000144.1 GCA_021782055.1 bacterium
GGTTAATAAAATCAGGAGGGATAGGGTGACAAAAATCACGACCCGCACAATTTTGGGCTTAGAATCCGTGTTCACGATGAGCCTTCTCCCTCTGACTTATAAATTGATCCCAAATTTCTGACCCCGGCGTCATGGCCGTTTTAAGATCCTGACGGGCCGTTATGTGTCCTTCGGAAAGTAAAGCGACATCTTCGCCTAAAAACATGACCATATCTACATCATGAGTCACAATCAAGGTAGTGATCCCCAGCTCTTCTTTGACCCGTCGAATTAAAATTTCGACCAAGGCCGAGGTCGAGGGGTCCAAGCCGGTAGAAGGTTCATCATAAAAGAGGTACTTAGGGTTTTGAATAATGGCGCGGGCTAGGGCAGCACGACGTCGCATACCGCCTGAAAGATCCTGCGGAAAAACCGCCAGAGCGTCTTTGAGGTCAACGAGCTCAGCGTAGTGCTCGACCCGACCCCGGATTTCAGCTTCTGGAGCCAGCTTGTGGTAGCGAAGAGGAAACGCAATATTGTCAAAAACTGACATGGAATCGAACAAACCTCCGTTCTGCAAAAGCATGCCAACACGGCCCCGATACTCGCGCGCCACCGAAACTGACGCTTTTAGCACCTCAACCCCGTCAATTTCTACACTACCGCTCTGAGCCGGCAACAACCCCAACACGGCCTTTAACAGGACTGACTTACCAATGCCACTACGCCCCAAGACAACCAGGGTTTTTCCTTCATAAACCTCAAGAGATAAATGGTCTAAAACGGTACGTCCGCTAAAAGCCACGGTCAGGTCGCGAATTTGAATCATCCGCGCAGCCCTGACGAGAGCGTGGTAAACAAAATTCCCAACAATAAGTCAATCAAAAGCACGCTAAACAGGTTCAAGACAATGGATTTGGTCGTCGAACGCCCCAAATCTTCGGCTCCGGCGCAACGATGGAACCCCAACGCCACCGCGTTAAGAGCGACTGTAAACCCAATGACAAACGCCCGGATCAAAGAATTGGTTAGCAGGGTGGCCGGGGTGAACATAAAAGCATTTTGAAAGAAGATTTGGGCTGACATATCCCAAAAGAACGCCATCAAAAGCCACGAAGACAAAATGGCGACGCCAAACGAAAATGCCGTAAAAATCGGTAACGCTACAAGAGACGCCACCACGCGGGGTACGGTGAGGTACAGTTGTGGGTCAACATTCATCAAGCTCATCGCAGCGATCTGCTCGGACATCTGCATCGAACCGATTTCGACGGTAAAGGCCGTGCCGATGCGCCCCGCAAACAAGACACTCGTCATCAGAACCGCAAATTCTCTAAAAACCGCGTACGCGGTAACCGAGCCAACCCAAATGTAGGCCCCGAACATCTTTCCGTAGTACCCTGCCAGCCACATCACAAAGATGCCCTGAACCACACTGCCGGCCACAACCGTGACCCAACCGTCATTAATGACGCGAACAAACTGGCGCACTGTCTCGCGCCAGGGAAAGGGACCTACGGCCAAAGCCCTAAAAAAGTCTCCCCATGTCCGTATTAAGGTCGATCTGACCGCTTTCCACTCGGAAGCCATGCCGCCAAGGTAAATTTCCGTTCTCAACTTGTCAAGAAAACCACCCCACGAAATAGTCGAACTTGACAAACTTAACGCTCCCCGACAAACTTAACCTCAAGTTTTCATGAAAACACTGCAAAATCTCCTAACTCATCCTATTTTTCTCTCGGGCATTTTTGCGTGGTTTTCGGCACAGTTTATAAAAGCCATAGTTAGCATTTTTCGTACTCGGGGCAAAATGCGCAAACGCGATTTGTTTTTGTCCCTGGTTTGGTCTACGGGTGGGATGCCCTCCAGCCACTCGGCCGTGGTCACGGCCATTACCGTAGCAGTCGGTATCAAGACAGGCTTTGACTCTGTTTTATTCATCGTGTCGTTCTTTTTTGCCTCGTTAGCCATTCGCGACGCCATGGGGGTTCGCCAAGCCGCCGGAAATCAGGCCCGAGCCCTGAACCAGATCATCAACGAGCTCAATGAGCGGTTTGACGGCAGTCATAAAACGGTCAAAGAAATTCGGGGTCACAAGGCCTCGGAAGTCGTTGTAGGCATACTTTTGGGGATCTTTTTGGCGATTGCCTTTTGCACGCAGTGAAATTACCGCGCAAACTTTTTTTTCTTTTGCTTTTCACTTTGCCAGGAGCTTTAGAGGCAGAGGCCTGGTCAACCTGGCTGGTACCCCCCTCTCAGGCGGCTGTAGCAGAAGCAACCTTAACAAAAGCCCATCTTTTTTTTCTTACCTGGTCCACCGTTACGGTACCCTTAGGCGAATTTAGCCGGTTTATCGAAGTTCCGGCGGCAAACCTTGACGAACGTCTGCTTCCCCATGACCCCCGGTGGGATCCCTTTTTGAAGGACCTTAAGACGTGGTGGATAACGCCACTTGGTGAAAAAATCCTTATCCAAGCTACCAATCAGGGGCGCGTGGCAGGTTTATTAAAAGGTCTCGCCACACCCCAACCACAGAAACCTGAGACGGCAAAGAACCTGGCAATCCTTAAAAATCAGCAGCTGATTTTTTGGCTCTTGAGCGTTGGCCTCTTTGCTGGGCTGGTAGGGTTTTGGACGGTGCGCTTACCTCGTTCACGACGAAAAGCCCAAGTTTGGTGGGCACTGGGCTGGACGGGACTTTGCAGTGTCAGCGGAGGCGTCAGCCCCCTGGCAGGGTTAGCTTGGTGGCTTTTTTTACGACAAACCGAAGCGTTTCGTCCCCATTTACCCCTAAAACCCCTCAAATTTGGCCTAACCCTTGTCGGGCTCTCGGTGCTTAATTGGCTCTGGTTTACCTTGGGGGTGGGTTTAGAACAGGCTCTTGCCCCTGCGCTGAGTCTTTTGTTGTTGGGAGTCTTGGGTGAGGGGACACGCTTTTGGTGGCTTCGTCGCCGCGAAGACCGACGCCAACACGCTGAACACCCTTGGTTTCAAGCCGTACCTTTAAAAACGACCTTGCCGTCGACCCAAGGGCAACGACTGGTGCCTTTACTGTTCGTTCTGGTGGTTTTTTTGGGCGAGGTGGTTGCCTTGAGCTTTAGTGTTCCCGAGCTGTTTAAGCCATCTCCGTTAAGTGCTCAATTCTGGCAACACTGCTGGTACCAAGAAGCGGTCACCATGGGAATGCACTGGCAGGACTATCCCCAGCCCTTGGTTTTAAAAAACTATCGGGAACAGGACGGTAATTTGGTCGAAAGTTCACAGATTTTGATGGTTCCGAATGCGCACTGGCGTCAACAAGTGAAAAGCGTTCTGGGCCCCAAGGATATCGGACGGGTTCTGACACAAACACCTTGACCCCCGCATAAATGGCGGGGTATAGGATTGAGGAGGGAGGACGAATGCCAAGGTCATTCAAAAGAGGCGGCTTACTTGTAGAAACGTATCGAGAACTGACCCCTGCCGCTCCCTGGGAACTTTTACCCTTGCCGTCGAGGGCCATACTTTCGGCCTCGCAGTTCCCTGGACACTCCACCCAGTGGCTCGTTGGGGTTGGTGATCAGATCGAAGAAGAACAACTGATTGCCCAGGGGCAACCTTTGGGTCTGCATTCTCCGATTCCTGGCACCGTAGAAGCGATTCAAGAACTTACGCTCCCTGACGGCACTAAAACCTCGGCTCTCACGGTAGTTTTAGGGGGCCAATTCCGTAAAACCGGTCATCCCCGTTCACCTCGCGATTGGGCCAAAGAGTCTCCCGAAGCCTTAAAAGCTCGTCTTTTTCAGTTAGGAGTCGCACTTTGTGACAAAGCCGACTCAGTCAACTCACCGCTTAAGGCATTAGTCATCAACGCTGTTCAACCAGAACCTTACATGACCTTGGGCCTCCGCATTATCGAGGACAAGCAAGCCGAATGGTCCGAAGCCGTAAAAATTTTGCAGAAAATTTTTCAACCACAGGATACTTGGCTGGCTCTTGACCACGATAAACCTCACGAAAGTCGGCTGTCGGTACAAGACACCTCTATTCGCGTCAAAGTCTTAGCGTCTCGCTACCCGCAAGCGCAAAGAAATCTTCTTTTAGCCGCTCTTGGTCTTGAAAAAATCGCCCATAACGACCTTCTCGTTGTGGATCCTGAAACCCTTTTGGCGGTTTACCAGGCTGCTGTTTTGGATAAAGCGTACGTCGATAAGCCTGTTGTTGTTTCGGGTAATGCGACCGTCCGTCCTGGCGTCTACCGTGTCAAAATTGGCACTCCTTTAAAAGATCTTTTAGCCTATACGGGCGGGCTTGCCGACGATACCTTGGTTTTACAAGGCGGGCCTTTTCGAGGTACCGAGGTTACCGATCTGTCTCAGCCCGTGTTAAAATCAACCTCAGCGATTGTTTTGATGAGCCGAAAAAAGGCCCATCAGGCCCAACAGCGTGAGTGTACCCATTGTGGCAGTTGCGCCGAGGTGTGCCCTGTGGGAATTCGGCCCTTGTATCTTTGGCAGGCCCTCGAGGCCCAAGACACCGACGGCGTGAAGGCTGAAGGGCTTGACCGTTGTGTCTCCTGTGGCCTGTGTTCCTTCATTTGCCCTTCAAGAATTCCTTTATTTGAAAACTTTTCGCGGGCGAAAGGCTTAATCTCTCCTCAAGGAGTTCGCGGTGAGTAGACCTCTCCAGCATGTCTTCGACACCCTTTCGACTCGAAAAATCTCTTTGTTCCTGTTGGCCTGTCTTGTCCCCCTGTACTGGGTGGCGGGATTTCACTATGGGTTGACCCTGGCTATTTTGGGGCTGGCCGTTACCGGCGGTGCCTGGGTTACCGATACGCTTTTGAACCTTTCGCTCAAAACCCGCGAAGACCTTCAAACCGTGGTTTGGGGGTTGGTTTTGACACTCTTTTTACCTCCTCAGACACCCTGGTTTGCGGGGTTGACCGCCGGAATTTTTATGGGCGTGCTTAAACGCCTCTGGGGAGGAAATACCGGTTTATGGCTTAACCCCATGCTGGCCGCTTGGGCGTTTAGCCGTCTATCGTGGCCTGCCGCTTGGGCGAACCCGGAGCTTTCACCAGCTTTAGGGGCCTTTCACCAAGCTGTACTCAAAGGAACGGGGGTTTCACCCTCCATCCTTTCGTCTTTAGATAAAACTCCCCTGGATCATGCCTTTACCAATACCTTGAATAACTCGGTATTTTCGTGGATTCATACCAGTCTGCCGCCCGGGTACGGCGATTTGATCGCCGGTAACTTATCGGGGAGCTTTTTGGCAGGCACCACGGTACTCTTGCTTCTGATATCTGTCTTTTTGCTGGTTGAACGCTTAATCCCGTGGGAGATTCCTGCTCTGGCTGTGTTGGGTCTGGCCCTGCCGACCTGGATCTTTGGCGGCTTGTCGAGCGGTTCTTGGTTAACAGGAGATGTTCTGCTTCAACTTTTTGGCGGCAGTTTTCTCTTTGGAGTACTATTTTTAGCCACGGATTCGTACTCACGCCCGTTCTTTCGTTCCTCGCGTTGGCTCTATGGCCTTTTTATCGGCCTTTTTGTGTTCTTTTTGCGGTTTTCTGGGACACAAACTGACGGCACAGGCGAAGCCATCTTGCTCGCGGGCTTAATAGTGCCGTGGCTTGATCAGCTTTTTCAACGTTTTCGCGCCGTTTGACTTAACGATTTCAACAAGCACGTGCTACAATAAGGGGCTGAGGAAAAAGTGAAACCTTTTCATCTCTTTTTGATGTTCTTCTTGGTTAATAACCTCTATTTCTTCCACTTTTTAGGTGTGAAAGAGTCGGTCGAAGGTGGCTTGTCTTACCGGGACTGGCCTCGCTTTGTTCGGCTTGGTTTGATTCTCTTGGGAACCACCCTTGTGCTGTGGGTTGTCAGCAGATTTGTTCTGACCCCTTGGCACCTTCCGTTTCTAGAAACACCCGTATCCGTTTTGGTCTTAGCCCTGTTGTCGTGGCTGGTGTATTTTCTTAGCCCTCCACCCGCTGACAGCCATGACCCGGGACCGTGGTCGGCTGTGATGAACTCACTCTTGCTTGGCGGTGCCCTCGTCATTTACGGCTCGGCTGAAACCTGGCTCGATATTGTGTTCAGCGTTTTAGCGGTGGTTTTAGCCTATGCGGGTACGTTCTTGTTTTTTTCCGCTTTAAAAACTCGCCTTTTGCGTGAAAAAATCCCCGTCCTCTTTCAGGGGTTACCGTTACAACTGACGGTGAGCGGTTTGGTGGCGCTTGTCTTAGCTTGGACAGGGAGGTAAGGGTTGGAAGGTCTGCGCTTTCTTCTCGGTGTTATTATATCTCCCCCTTCGGAAACCTCAGATGCCGAGTTAGAAACCTTTTATCATCAGTCCTTGAAGCCTTTGCTCAGCCTTACCTTTCGCTTTCCTGATGTACCCCTGACCTTGTATATTTCGGGCCCTTTTTTGGAATGGCTTGAAACTTACCACACCGAATTTATTACCGCACTCAGCGAGATGATTCGTCGAAAGCAAGTAGAAGTTCTGGGGGGAGGGTTCTATAGCCCCTTGCTTCCCCTGTTACCGCCATCCGATCGCATTGGACAAATTGAAGAGCTAACGACCACGGTTCGACGCCTTTTAGGGCGGCGACCTCGGGGAGGTTGGCTTCACAATACGGTGTGGGACCCATCGCTCGTGTTGTCGTTGACCGGCTGTGGTCTTGAATATACGTTTCTTGACGAAGAAGATTTTGTCCGCCTGGGAGTAGCTTCCACCAAAATCGGCATTCCCTGTGTTACCGAGAATCAGGGCCGAATTTTAACGTGCTTTCCCGTAAAATCTACCCTGGCCGAGCAGATCATGAAAGGCAACCTTGGGGCGTTAGATCTGACCATTCGCCAAAGGTTTGGTCATGACGATTCGTTGTTGTCAGTATTCTTCTCACTCTCGAGCTTGCAAGAGGTTCCGTTTTTTCACGAAGCCTCAGGGTTCGAGAACTTTCTCAA
>JAJXVP010000145.1 GCA_021782055.1 bacterium
GAGGCTTCGTGAAAAAACGGAACCTCTTGCAAGCTCGAGAGTGAGAAGAATACTGACAACAACGAATCGTCATGACCAAACCTTTGGCGAATGGTCAGATCTAACGCCCCAAGGTTACCTTTCATGATCTGCTCGGCCAAGGTGGATTTGACAGGAAAGCACGTTAAAATTCGCCCCTGATTTTCTGTGACACAGGGAATTCCAATTTTGGTTGACGCTACACCCAGGCGGACAAAATCTTCTTCGTCAAGAAACGTATATTCAAGACCACAGCCAGTCAGGGACAACACGAGCGACGGGTCCCACACCGTGTTGTGCAACCAAGCTCCCCGAGGCCGACGGCCTAAAAGGCGGCGAACCGTAGTCGTCAGCTCTTCGATTTGCCCAATGCGATCGGACGGTGGTAACAAGGGGAGTAAAGGACTGTAGAACCCTCCCCCCAGAACCTCAACCTGCTTTCGGCGAATCATCTCGCTGAGTGCCGTAATAAATTCGGTATGGTGAGATTCAAGCCATTCCAAAAAAGGGCCCGAAATATACAAGGTCAGGGGCACATCCGGAAAGCGAAAAGTCAGACTGAGCAAGGGTTTCAAGGACTGATGATAAAAGGTTTCTAACTCGGCATCGGAGGTTTCCGAAGGGGGAGAAATAATGACACCGAGAAGAAAGCGCAACCCTTCCAACCCTTACCTCCCGGTCCAAGCTAAAACCAGCGCCACCAAGCCGCTCACCGTCAATTGTAACGGTAACCCTTGAAACAGGACGGGAATTTTTTCACGCAGAAGACGAGTTTTTAAAGCAGAAAAGAATAACAACGTTGCGGCATAGGCTAAAACCACAGCAAGAACACTGAACACGATATCAAGCCACGTATCGGCCGAGCCATAAATGACCAGCGCACCACCAAGCAAGAGCGAGTTCATCACAGCCGACCACGGGCCAGGGTCATGGGCATCGGCAGGCGGTGGGCTAAGAAAATACACCAGCCACGCCAACAGGGCTAGGACCAAAACGGAAACGGGCGTTTCTAAAAAGGGTAGATGCCAGGGGGTCAGCACAAAGCGGCTGACAACCCACACCACCAAGGTTGTTCCTAAAAGAATCAAGCCAAGCCGAACAAAACGAGGCCAGTCCCGGTACGACAGACCGCCTTCAACCGACTCTTTGATACCCAAAAAGTGGAAAAAATAGAGGTTATTAACTAAGAAGAACATCAAAAAGAGATGAAAAGGTTTCACTTTTTCCTCGGCCCCTTATTGTAGCACGTGCTTGGTGAAATCGTTAAGTCAAACGGCGCGAAAACGCTGAAAAAGCTGATCAAGCCACGGCACGATTAAGCCCGCGAGCAGAATGGCTTCGCCAGTGCCATCGGTTTGTGTCCCAGAAAAACGCAAAAAGAAGACAAAAAGGCCGATAAAAAGGCCATAGAGCCAACGCGAGGAGCGAAAAAACGGCCGTGAATACGAATCTGTCGCTAAAAACAGTACCCCAAAGAGAAAACTGCCGCCAAAAAGTTGCAAGAGAACATCACCCGTCAACCAAGAGCCGCTCGAGAGCCCGCCAAAGACCCAAGTCGGAAGGGCCAGGCCCACCACCGCCATTGCAGGAATCTCCCAGGGAATCAGTCGTTCCACCAGCAAAAAGACCGATACCAGAAGCAACAACACCGTGGTTCCTGCCAAAAAGCTACCCGATAAGTTGCCGGCGATCAAATCGCCGTACCCGGGCGGCAGGCTTATATGAATCCATGAGAAAACCGAGTTATTCAGGGTGTTGGTAAAGGCATGATCGAGCGGGGTCTTATCTAAGGTCGAAAGGATGGAGGGGGAAACGCCGCTTCCCTTGAGTACAGCTTGGTGAAAGGCCCCTAAGGCTGGTGAAAGTTCCGGGTTTGACCATGCAGCTGGCCACGAAAGACGGCTAACCGCCCAAGCGGCCAGCATGGGGTTAAGCCACAAACCGGTATTTCCTCCCCAAAGGCGTTTGAGCACGCTCATTACAACCCCTGCGGTCAAACCGGCAAACCAGGGCGTCTGAGGAGGCAAAAAGAGGGTCAAAACTAGCCCCCAAACCACGGTCTGAAGGTCGTCACGCGTTTTGAGCGAAAGGTTTAACAGTGTATCGGTAACCCAGGCGCCACCAGTCACCGTCACGGCCAAAATGGCCAGGGTCAGCCCGTAGTGAAATCCCGCTACCCAGTACAGGGGGACAAGGCAAACCAACAGGAACAAAGAGATTTTTCGGGTCGAGAGGGTGTCGAAGACATGTTGGAGAGGTCTACTCACCGCGAACTCCTTGGGGAGAGAATAAACCTTGCGCCCGCGAAAAGTGTTCAAACAAAGGAATTCTTGAAGGGCAAATGAAGGAACACAAGCCGCATGAGACGCAACGATCAAGCCCTTCGGCCTTTACGCCCTCGAGGTCCTGGGCTTCGAGCGCCTGCCAAAGGTACAAAGGTCGAATTCCCACCGGGCACAACTCGGCACAACTGCCACAATGGGTACATTCTCGCTGTTGGGTCTGGTGGGCTTTTTTTCGGCTCATCAAAACAATCGCTGAAGTTGACTTTAACACCGGCTGAGACAGATCGGTCACTTCTGTTCCCCGAAAAGGCCCACCCTGCAAAACCAGGGTGCCCTCGGCAAGGCCCCCCGTATAGGTCACAAGATCCTTTAAGGGAGTGCCAATTTTGACACGATAGACACCGGGGCGCACGGCGGCGTTACCTGAAACGACAACTGGTTTGTCGACGTAGGCTTTGTCCCAGACAACCGCTTGGTAAACCGCCAGGAGGGTTTCTGGGTCCACAATGAGAAGTTCATCGCTGGCGATTTTCTCAAGACCAAGCGCCGATAAAAGAAGATTTCTTTGTGCTTGCGGGTACCGCGACGCCAAGACTTTGACATGAATTGAGGCGTCTGGAGATAGCGTTGGGCTTTCATGAGGCTTATCATGGTCAAGTGCCAGCCAGGTAGCCTGAGGTTGGAAAATTTTTTGCAAGATTTTGACAGCTTCGGACCATTCGGTTTGCTTGTCCTCGATAATGCGTAGACCCAAGGTCATGTAGGGTTCGGGTTGAACAGCGTTGATCACTAGCGCTTTTAGCGGTGCTGTAATTGATCCATCGACCTTGTCACAAAGGGCAACCCCTAATTGAAAAAGACGAGTTTTTAAGGCCTCGGGGGACTCTTTGGCCCAATCGCGAGGCGATCGTGGATGACCAGTTTTACGAAATTCTCCCCCTAAAACCACAGTAAGAGCCGAGGTTTTTGTACCATCAGGGAGCGTAAGCTCTTGAATCGCTTCTACGGTGCCCGGAATCGGGGAATGCAAACCTAAAGGTTGGCCTTGGGCGATCAGCTGTTCTTCTTCAATCTGATCACCTACCCCGACAAGCCACTGGGTGGAATGTCCAGGGAACTGCGAGGCCGAAAGGATGGCCCGCGAAGGCAAAGGTAAAAGTTCCCAGGGAGCGGCAGGGGTCAGTTCTCGATACGTTTCTACAAGCAAGCCGCCTCTTTTGAATGACCTTGGCATTCGTCCTCCCTCAGTATTCCTATACCCCGCCGTTTATGCGGGGGTCAAGGTGTTTGTGCCAGAACACGCCCGATATCCATGGGGCCCAGAGCGGTTTCGACTTGTTGACGCCAGTGCGCATTAGGCTCCATCAAAATCTGCGAACTTTCGACCAAATTTCCGTCTTGTTCTCGGTAGTTTTTTAAGACAAGGGGCTGGGGATAGTCCTGCCAGCTCATTCCTAAGGTGACCGCTTGTTGGTACCAGCAGTGTTGCCAGAACTGAGCACTCAGTGGTGAAGGCTTAAAAAGCTCGGGGACACTAAAACTTAACGCAATCACCTCGCCCAAAAAGCCTACGAGAATAAACAAAAAAGGCACCAGTCGTTGCCCCCGAGTCGATGGTAGGGCTGATTTTAAGGGAACGGCCTGAAACCAGGGGTGTTCGGCCCTTTGGCGTCGTTCTTCGCGGCGCCGAAGCCACCAATAGCGGGCTCCCTCACCTAAGACCCCCACCAACAACAGGCTTAGGGCCGGTGCGAGAGCCTGGGTTAAACCCAAACCCAGGGTAAACCAGACCCAGGTGAGAGCCGAGAGTCCGGCAAGGGTAAGGCCGAATCGTAAGGGTTTTAGGGGCAAGCGGGGTCGAAAAGCCTCGGTTTGTCGTAAAAAAAGCCACCACGCTAAACCTGCTGGGGGGCTCAAGGTTCCACTGGCCGCACACAGTACCGTCCATCCCAGGGTCCGCCAAACTTGGGCTTTTCGTCGGGCCCGAGGCAAGCGCAAGGTCCAAAACCCTAACAGAACGGCAAAAAGAACAAAGCTCAACAGCCAAAAAATTAGTCGGTTATTTTTAAAGAACGCCTCACTCTTAACTGGCACGGGATGCGGGGTTTGGGGAGTGGCCAGGCCTTGTAAGAGCCCAGACAGCCGTGCGCGATTGTTGGCTTGGATAAGAAATTTTTCTCCGTTCGGCGTTATCCACCACGCTTTGAGGTCTTTCAAGAAGGGATCCCAGCGAGGGTCATGAGGGAGCAACCTTTCGTCAAGGGTCGAAGCCGGAACTTCGATAAATCGGCTAAATTCCCCCAAGGGTACCGTAACGGTGGACCAGGTAAGAAAAAAAAGGTGGGCTTTGGTTAAGGTCGCTTCTGCAAGAGCCACCCTAGAGGCGGGAACCAGCCAGGTTGACCAAGCCTCAGCCTCTAAAGCTCCTGGCAATGTGAACAGCAAAAGCAAAAAAAGGTGGCGCGTTAATTTCACTGCGTGCAAAAGGCTATCGCCAAAAAGATCCCCAAAAGTATTCCTACGACGACTTCCGAAGCCTTATGACCCCGAATTTCTTTGACGGTCTTGTGATTGCCGCCAAAACGCTCATTGAGTTCGATAATGATTTGGTTCAGGGCCCGGGCCTGATTTCCTGCGGCTTGGCGAACCCCCATGGCGTCGCGGATGGCTAACGAAGCAAAAAAGAACGACACAATGAATAGCACCGAGTCAAAGCCGGTTTTGATGCCGACGGCAACGGTGATGGCCGCAACCACCGCCGAATGGCTTGAGGGCATTCCCCCTGTAGACCACACCAGGGACAAAAACAAATCGCGTTTGCGCATTTTGCCCCGGGTACGAAAAATGCTGACAATGGCTTTTATAAACTGCGCCGAAAACCACGCAAAAATGCCCGAGAGAAAAATCGGATGAGTTAGGAGATTTTGCAGTGTTTTCATGAAAACTTGGTGTTAAGTTTGTCGGGGAGCGTTAAGTTTGTCAAGTTCGACCGTTTCGTGGGGGGATTTTCTTGACAAGTTGAGAACAGAAATTTACCTTGGCGGCATGGCTTCCGAGTGGAAAGCGGTCAGATCGACCTTAATACGGACATGGGGGGACTTTTTTAGGGCTTTAGCCGTAGGTCCCTTTCCCTGGCGCGAGACGGGGCGTCAGTTTGTCCGCGTCATCAATGACGGTTGGGTCACGGTGGTGGCCGGTAGTGTGGTTCAGGGCATCTTCGTCATGTGGCTGGCCGGGTACTACGGAAAGATGTTCGGTGCCTACATTTGGGTTGGCTCGGTTACGGCGTATGCGGTTTTTCGAGAATTTGCGGTTCTGATGACCAGCGTCCTGTTCGCGGGGCGCATTGGTACCGCCTTTACCGTTGAAATCGGCTCGATGCAGATGTCCGAGCAAATAGCCGCCATGAGCTTAATGAATGTTGACCCCCAGCTGTACCTTACGGTACCTCGGGTGGTGGCGTCCCTGGTTGCCTTGCCGATTTTTACGGCTTTTTCGTTTGGTGTGGCCATTTTGTCGTCGTGGCTTTTGATGGCGTTCTTTTGGGATATGTCGGCCCAAATCTTCTTTCAGAATGCTTTTATGTTTACCCCGGCTACCCTTTTGACCAATTCTTTGATTCGGGCGTTTGTGATTGGGTTTACCGTGGCTCTTAATGCGGTGGCGCTGGGGTTCCATCGTTGCGCCGGAGCCGAAGATTTGGGGCGCTCGACGACCAAATCCATTGTTTTGAACCTGTTTAGCGTGCTTTTGATCGACTTACTCTTAGGAATTTTGTTTACCACCCTGTCCTCAGGACTGCGCGGATGATCCAAATTCGCGACCTAACTGTGGCTTTTAGTGGACGAACCGTTTTAGACCACCTCTCGCTTGATGTTTACGAAGGAAAAACCCTGGTAGTCTTGGGGCGTAGTGGTATTGGTAAGTCTGTCCTATTAAAAGCAGTTTTGGGCTTATTGCCTGTTCAGGCGGGAAGTGTAGAAATTGACGGGGTCGAAGTGTTAAAGGCGTCAGTTTCGGTGGCCCGCGAGTACCGAGGCCGTGTCGGCATGCTATTGCAGAACGGCGGTTTGTTCGATTCTATGTCAGTTTTTGACAACATTGCCTTTCCTCTTCGCTATCACAAGCTGGCTCCCGAGGCCGAAATTCGGGGTCGGGTAGAACACTATGCCGAACTCGTGGACCTTAAAGACGCTCTTGCGGTTTTTCCACAGGATCTTTCAGGAGGTATGCGACGTCGGGCCGCCCTGGCCCGGGCCATTATTCAAAACCCCAAGTACCTATTTTATGATGAACCGTCTACCGGCTTGGACCCTTCGACCTCTGCCTTGGTCGAAATTTTAATTCGCCGCGTCAAAGAGGAGCTGGGGATCACTACCTTGATTGTGACCCATGATGTCGATATGGTCATGTTTTTAGGCGAAGATGTCGCTTTACTTTCCGAAGGTCACATAACGGCCCGTCAGGATCTTAAAACGGCCATGACTCCGGGGTCAGAAATTTGGGATCAATTTATAAGTCAGAGGGAGAAGGCTCATCGTGAACACGGATTCTAAGCCCAAAATTGTGCGGGTCGTGATTTTTGTCACCCTATCCCTCCTGATTTTATTAACC
>JAJXVP010000146.1 GCA_021782055.1 bacterium
AGGTCAACGCAGAACGCGATAAACGGGCAAAAATCGCTAAGTCGATCGGTGAGATGAACGCACGGATCAATCAGTCCGTGGGGATCATGGAAGAAGCGATCAATAAATCCGAAGGCGAAAAACAAAAACAGATTAACGAGGCCGAAGGTCGCGCTTCAGAAATCTTGGCTGTTTCAAAGGCCACCGCTGAAGGCCTTGAAAAATTAGCGGGTGCCATGAGTTTGCCCGGGGGCGACATGGCGGTCGAAATGCAAATGATTGAAAAGTTTGTTGCTCAGCTGGCAAACCTTCAGGGCAAGACCAATAAGGTCATTTTACCGCTTGATCTTACCAATTTGGATAGCGTAACCCGGCTTGCTTCCCAAGCCGTTAGGCCCGAGCACGACTCACCAGCGCCAGACTCAGGGGCGCTATAAAAAAAGCCGGCGTAAAGCCGGCTTTTTTCGTTGTTAGACTTGGGCGGCCTTGTTAGGCGCGTTCCGCCGAGCCGAGAACTTCGCGGTTCTTGTGCATATAGAGCTTCTTCAGTTCATCACGGGCCGGTCCCAGGTACTTCCTGGGGTCAAATTCACTGGGGTTTTCCTGAAAGACTTTGCGGATAGCGGCAGTCATGGCCAAGCGTCCGTCCGAGTCGATGTTAATTTTGCAAACAGCCGATTTCGCGGCGCGGCGCAACTGTTCTTCGGGAATACCAACGGTGTCTTTCAACTTACCGCCGTACTGGGTGATCTGCTTAACGTACTCGACGGGAACCGAAGAGGAGCCATGCAGAACGATGGGGAAGCCGGGGAGCTTCTTTTCAATTTCTTCAAGGATGTCAAAGCGGAGGGCCGGAGGGACCAGGATCCCGTCAGCGGTGCGTGTGCACTGCTCGGGCTTGAATTTGGTGGCTCCGTGGCTGGTACCGATCGAAATGGCCAAAGAGTCAACACCGGTGCGTTTTACGAAGTCAATGACTTCTTCGGGCTTGGTATAGGACGAGTGCTCAGCGACAACGTCGTCTTCGATACCGGCGAGAACGCCCAGTTCACCCTCAACCGAAACGTAATCTTTCTGGCTATGAGCAAAATCAACCACCGACTTGGTCAACTTAATGTTCTCTTCGTAGGGCAGGTGTGAACCATCGATCATGACTGAAGAAAAGCCACTTTCAATACAGCTTTTGCACAGGTCAAGGCTGTCGCCGTGGTCGAGGTGCAAAACAATAGGAATCGAATAGCCGAGTTCTTTGGCATATTCGCCGGCGCCTTTAGCGAGGTTGCGGAGGAGGGTTGCATTCGCGTACTTGCGGGCACCGGAAGAAACCTGGAGGATCACCGGAGACTTGGTTTCAACACAGGCCTGGATAATGGCCTGAAGCTGCTCCAGATTGTTGAAGTTGTAGGCGGGAATGGCGTAGCCGCCTTTGACAGCCTTGGCGAACAAATCTTTGGTGTTCACCAGGCCCAGATCTTTATAACTGACCATGGTAGCTCCTTGTGCTTGGATAACTGCTTTCTTTATAGCAAAAAACGAGGTTAAGGGAAAGCCCGCGTGAGGCTTAGGCCAAACTTATCCCGAGAAGTTCAGAGTCTATCCCCAAGTTATCCACAACCTTGTTGTTAGGTAAATTCTTGCAAATTTTTAAGGGTAAAGGGGAGCTAGAAGCCGAGAAGGGCCAAATTCTGGCGCAAAGAATCTAAATCCTGTCGCTTTTCTTCGATAAAAGGGTCTTTCTCGGCTGGGGCGTGAACTTGCGAGTAGTCGGAAAGGATTTCGCCGCCTTTTTGGTCATCTTTTTGGCGGGAACGCAAAGCTTCGGCCAGAATTTCCTCTTCAAGTGTTAAAATTGCGTCAAAACGGGCCTTTTTTGTGGTTTGACCCCACGAAAGGCGTTCAAAAAAGCCTTCTAACCAGCTTGGATCAACCGGGCCCAAACCTAAGCAGCTATCCACATAGAGACGCAAAGCCCCGTACAGACTGTACTTTTTGTAGGCATCCACGGCCAAAAGGCGGTCTTTCTCGGATAGAACGTTGCGACCAAGCCCGGGAAGCTCTTGAGGTGTGTACACAGATTTTCCCTTTATTTTCTCAAGACTTTCACCACTTATCCACAACCCCTCCACAAGGTCGGGTCGCCAAAGCCGCAGATCCGTTGTCAAGGCCCGAGCTCTGTTACGGCGAAGGAACTTTTTTTCGTTGCGAAGCAGCATATAAATGTTTTCGCGAAGCACCCAAGCGGGGATAGCTCTGTTGTAGCCCTGGGGGGTGCCGGGCAAGGTGTTTTCTACAAGCAACGAAAAAGGAAAGGTGTATTTTTGGGGGTCGGTGACGACCCCGGTTGCTAGAATGGTATAGGGGGCCAGCGACCAATCAGCGGGAAACTTCACGGCGCAATCGAGGCCAAAAAACATTCCCTCACCGGGACGGACTTCTTGGTCAGGGGATCTCGAGGTGTGATTTGAGCCCACGTTAGCCCCATACCCCACGTTACCCCTTCCGGCCGGCCACCAGGCAGCGATCAGCAAGCTGTGGTGGTGGAGGCCGATAAAAGGGCCCAAAAGGGAAGCGTGGACTTCTCCGCCGGCAATGGTGGTATTGGGCCCAATGAGACTCTCGTGGACACGGGCAAACTCCTCGGCGCCAGAGGCTTCAAGAAAGACGCTGTTTTTGACTAACGCCTGGGTCTCGAGAATCGTGCCGGCTTGAAAAAAACAGTTATCGGCGATAACCCCGGCCCCCAGGTGGATGGGGCGTTCGTCGCCAGAAAAGAAACAAGAATCCTTGAGTTGGGTACAACCCTTGGCTTCGACGGGGCCTACAAAAAGGACCCCTTCGGCTAGGTTTACTTGAAAAAGCGAACTTTGGGGGCCAACATAGCTGAAAACGGCTTCGATTTGTTCCCCGTAGTACTGGGCTTCGGCCCAGGCGGGTAGGGAATTGGCCCCAGTAAGGGCAGTTTCTAAGGTGATCGCCTCGGTGACAGGAATCCAACGTTCGCCGGTCTCGACCCCTGCTTTCAGCTGTCGGCCCAGGCCAAACCGTGTTGGCCGGGGGCAATCCAGGGCCGAGGACACCACTTGCCCTTCACACAGGGTACGGCGAAGCCGTGGACAGCGTTCGACCTTGGCGGTAGGGGCAATTTCGCTGTCTTCAAGAGTCGAAAACCAAACACCACCCTGTTCAAACCGGCCTAGAACGACTCGGCCACAAAACCGGTTGCCATAAATATTTTTAGGTGAAAAATCTTGAGTGACAAAAAGTTGCCCTTCAACATAGTTACCTTGCGCGGCTAAAGCGGCGATTTCTTCGGGGCTAGCTGGTCGCAAGGGCGCCCCCCAAAAGCTCAGAGCGCTTTGGCGGTGTTCGCGAAGGCGGTTTAAGAGGGGTAAAAGGGAAGATTTCATAGGGTTATCGTTGCTCCCGTAAGAATAGTTGATCAAAGAAGAATCATTTGACAATGGGGAAGCCCCGACCTTAGAATAAAGGATAAATTTAGTTATGATGAGGGGGCTTTATGAAGATCCGTTGGATGGTCTTTTTTCTGCTGGCAGTTACGTTGACGCCGTTGCATGCGGTGGGGTCAAAACTGCAAGATGGGACCTATAAGGTCGCCTTTGACGCTCCTGATGCGTTTGGCTACAAAGAGTTTGTTGAAATTACCGTTGTAGGCGGACGTATTGATTCAGCAGTTTATGACGCTCTCAATACCGCGGACGGTACCTTGAAATCCGAAGAGCCCGGTTATGAATCGCAGATGAAGAGCGCCGTTGGCGTGGGGCCGAAAGAATATATGAAACAGTTGGTGAAAGAGCTCCTTGACCAACAAAGCGCTCATGTGGATTCGGTGGCCGGTGCCACGGAATCTAGCGCCAATTTCCGCCTGTTAGCCGCCGAAGCGATTAAGAAAGCGATAGCTGGCGACACCTCAGAAGGAACCCTTCCGCAGCCTAATCCTAAATCTTGATTTTTTCGTGGCTTTTCCTCAGACTCGAGCGATGACAAGCTCGGGTTTGGGGTTGGGAAAAACTTTTCTTCTCTTTTTTTTGGGTTTTTTTGGTAGTTTTTTAATGCTGGTTGTTCGCTCGGTAGTCACGGGGCGAATGATTCACCTTTTTTTGTTTTGGAATCTCATTTTAGCGGTCATTCCCTTAGTGGTTGCGGTTCTAACAGCGGTGGTCACCCACAAGGGCCCTCGTTTTTTAACTATCCCAGCCTTGGTTGTGTTCAGCTTTGCCTGGGTAGTCTTTTTTCCCAACTCCTCCTACCTCTTTACCGACTTTATCCACTTGATTCAAAAAGGCCTACCAGCCGAAAATCCCAACGCCCGGGGAATGGAAAATATGCTGTTGTGGTACGACGTCATTGTCCGCTCACTGTTCGCCTTTGCGGGGCACTTTTTGGGTCTGGTGTCGCTGTGGATCATGCATCGCCAATGGAAAAAGGCCGTCGGACGGGTGGGCGGCTGGGTCTTAGTAGGCGTTTCCACGTTGTTAGCGGGCTATGGTGTCTTCATGGGACGTTTCCTGCGTCTGAATAGTTGGAACCTCTTCACACCGGGCGATGCCTGGACAAGGTTGGTAGACAACCTTTCGACCCCTGATGCTTGGCTCTTTTCTATCAGCTTGGCGGTCTTTTTATTGATCAGCTATTTCTTTGTCTACCTGTTCAAACAAGCACGAGGGGGAGAATGATGACCACTGCCGATCCTGACGTCCAAAAATCTTGGGAGCTGGCGTGCTCGGCGCGAAAGAACTCGTATTCACCCTATTCGCGCTTTGCGGTGGGAGCGGCTTTAAAGCTCCGCGAAGGTGGGACGGTGACCGGGTGTAATGTCGAAAATGCGAGCTATGGCGGAACGGTCTGTGCGGAACGCACGGCGGTTTTTGCCGCGGTAGCGCAGGGTTGTCGGAGTTTTGAGCATTTAGTGGTGGTTACCGAGACCACTCCGGCTTCACCGCCCTGCGCCTTTTGTTTAGGGGTTTTGGCAGAGTTTTGCCCGCCGGAGTTTCCGATCTATCTTGCCAACCTCAAGGGAATTGAGAAGTCCTTCACTTTAGGCGAGCTCTTGCCGCACCCCTTTCAGCTTGCCAAAACCTCGACGCTCCTCTAGGCTGACGAACATGGACGTCTATGACCAACCGCTAGCGGAATACGCCTTAACTGTGAGTTGCCCTGACCAAAAGGGCATCATCGCCGCCGTCACGCATTGCATTGCTGAAAATGGCGGAAATATTTTAACTCTGAGTCAGCAGTCAGCGGGGGACATTGGGTTGTTTATGCTGAAAGCGGTTTTTCGCGGTGAGCCACCCTTTTCCCAAGAGCAATTTCAGCAGTCCTTTCTGCCCCTGGTTCAAAAATACCGGATGACTTGGGAACTCCACGATAGGTCGCGCAAAGAGCGTGTCGCCCTTTTGGTGAGCAAAACGAGCCATTGTCTGTATGAACTTTTGCTTAAGCATCAAGATGGGCAGTTGCGTTGTGAATTTCCTGTGATCATTTCTAACCACGCGGATTTGCAACCAGTCGCCCAACAGTTTCAGATTCCTTTCTTTTGGGTGGAAACGGCAAAAGGAAAAGCCGCCTACGAAGACCAAGTTCAAAAAATCTTAGAGGATCATGGCATTACCACGGTAGTTCTTGCCCGGTATATGCAAATTCTTAGCCCTGAATTTACACGCCGCTGGGCGTTTCGTGTCATTAACATCCACCACGGCTTTTTACCTGCGTTTATGGGGGCCAAGCCTTATCATCAGGCCTGGCATAAAGGGGTGAAGATTATCGGGGCAACGGCACACTTCGCTAATGAAGATTTAGATCAAGGGCCAATCATCTGCCAGGATGTCGCAAGGGTCGAGGATTCTCTGTCCATTGCCGAATTTGTTCAGCTGGGCAAAGATGTTGAACGACGGGTGCTCTTTGAGGCCCTTCGTCTGTATTTAGAAAAAAACGTGTTTGTCTATGGCGGCCGCACCTTTATCCTGTCCAAGGTTTAACCCGTGAAATTTCTGTTGACGGCTCACTTTTGGCGTTCGAGGGTGGTGCTGATCACCGGAAGTAGCCGGGGTATAGGTCTGCAAATGGCCCGTTGTCTTTTGCCGCTGGGCGCCTGTGTGGTCCTCACGGCACGCCAAACCGACACCCTGGCCCAAGCCGAAAACCGGCTCAGGCAAGAATTCCCCGAAGCCCGTCTATCAACCTTCGCCGCCGATCTGACCAGACCCGAGCAGGCTTCACTGCTCGTGGCGCATACACTTGAGACCTGGGGGCGCTTAGACCTCTTGGTTCATAATGCGGGCCTTTCGATGCGCGGATCTGTCGACCAGACCCTTCCCGAGGTGGTTCGTCAGGTGATTGAGGTCAATTTTTTGGCGGCCTATTGGTTAACCCGCGAAGCAGGGGTGGCGCTTCAGGCTTCAGGCGGGCATGTGGAATTTGTTTCTAGCCAAGCCGGCTTGAGGGGCTTCGCCAACGTCGTTCCCTACTCGGCGGCAAAAATGTCGTTAACCGCGCTGAGTCAGGGTCTTCGTGCCGAATGGAAAACGGTAACGACCGGTGTGGCTTATCTGGGGTTTGTTGAAAATGACCCTCAGAAAACGCTTTTGCAAGCAGACGGAAGTACCACGACCTACCAAAGACCCTGGAAGATGAAGCAACATGAGGCTGCTCGTTTTGTGTTGTGGGCGGCACAGCACAAAAAAAAGAAGGCTGTCTCGACCTTCTCGGGCAAGCTTTTGGCCCTTTTTCAAGCTTGGTGTCCGGGTGTTGTGGATTGGGTTGTCAGCCGGGGTGCGGGCCGCTTGCATCAAGTAACCAAAGACACAAAAATTTGACGTCACGTTTGCGTGTTGAAATAGACGTAAACCCGTTGAGAATAAGTCACAAAGTCGGTGCGAAATAGACGTAAACTCGGCGTGAATGAATCACAAGCTCATT
>JAJXVP010000147.1 GCA_021782055.1 bacterium
AGGTCAACGCAGAACGCGATAAACGGGCAAAAATCGCTAAGTCGATCGGTGAGATGAACGCACGGATCAATCAGTCCGTGGGGATCATGGAAGAAGCGATCAATAAATCCGAAGGCGAAAAACAAAAGCAGATCAACGAGGCCGAAGGTCGCGCTTCAGAAATCTTGGCTGTTTCAAAGGCCACCGCTGAAGGCTTGGAAAAGTTAGCGGGTGCCATGAGTTTGCCCGGGGGCGACATGGCGGTCGAAATGCAGATGATTGAAAAGTTTGTCGCTCAGCTGGCAAACCTTCAGGGTAAGACCAACAAGGTTATCTTACCTCTCGATCTTACCAATCTGGATAGTGTCACCCGGCTTGCCTCCCAAGCCGTTAGACCAGAGCCTGGCTTAGCAGAGTCAGACACGGGAGCACGATAAAAAAAGCCGGCGTTAAAGCCGGCTTTTTGCTTGTTAGGCTTGGGAGTCCTTATTAGGCGCGTTCTGCTGAACCAAGAACCTCGCGGTTCTTGTGCATATAGAGCTTCTTCAGTTCGTCGCGGGCCGGTCCCAGGTACTTGCGGGGGTCAAATTCACTGGGGTTTTCCTGAAAGACTTTGCGGATGGCGGCGGTCATGGCCAAACGTCCGTCCGAGTCGATGTTAATTTTGCAAACAGCCGATTTCGCGGCGCGGCGCAACTGTTCCTCGGGAATACCGACTGTGTCTTTCAACTTGCCGCCGTACTGGGTGATCTGCTTAACGTACTCGACGGGAACCGACGACGAGCCGTGAAGAACAATGGGGAAGCCGGGGAGCTTCTTTTCAATTTCTTCAAGGATGTCAAAGCGGAGGGCCGGAGGGACCAGAATACCGTCAGCGGTGCGGGTGCATTGCTCGGGCTTGAATTTGGTGGCGCCGTGGCTGGTACCAATCGAAATTGCCAAAGAGTCGACACCGGTGCGTTTTACGAAGTCAATGACTTCTTCGGGCTTAGTGTACGATGAGTGCTCAGCGACAACGTCGTCTTCGATACCGGCGAGAACGCCCAGTTCACCCTCAACCGAAACGTAATCTTTCTGGCTGTGAGCAAAATCAACCACCGACTTGGTCAACTTAATGTTCTCTTCGTAGGGCAGGTGTGAACCATCGATCATGACCGAAGAAAAGCCGCTTTCAATACAGCTTTTGCAGAGGTCAAGGCTGTCGCCGTGGTCGAGGTGAAGAACGATAGGAATCGAATAGCCGAGTTCCTTGGCATATTCGCCGGCACCTTTGGCCAGGTTGCGGAGGAGGGTAGCGTTGGCGTACTTACGGGCACCGGAAGAAACCTGGAGGATAACAGGAGACTTGGTTTCAACGCAGGCTTGAATAATGGCCTGAAGCTGCTCCAGATTGTTGAAGTTGTAGGCGGGAATGGCGTAGCCGCCTTTGACAGCCTTGGCGAACAAATCTTTGGTGTTCACCAGGCCCAGATCTTTATAACTGACCATGGTAGCTCCTTGTGCTTGGATAACTGTTTACTTTATAGCAAAAAACGTGGGTAAGGGAAAGCCCGCCTGAGGCCAAGGCCAAAATTATCCCGAAAAGTTCAGAGTCTATCCCCAAGTTATCCACAACCTCGATGTTAGGAATTTTCTTGCAAATTTTTAAGGGTTAGGTGGGGCTAGAAGCCCAGGTGGGTCAAATTCTGGCGCAAAGAATCTAAATCCTGTCGTTTTTCTGCGATAAACGGGTCTTTCTCGGCTGGGGCGTGAACTTGAGCGTAATCAGAAAAGACTTCAGTGCCTTTTTGGTCATCTTTTTGCCGGGAACGCAGAGCTTCGGCGAGAATTTCCTCTTCAAAGGCTAAAAGGGCGTCAAAACGGGCCTTTTTCGTGCTTGGGCCCCACGAAAGGCGTTCAAAAAAGCCTTCTAACCAGCTTGGATCGACGTGACCTAAACCTAACACGTTATCCCCATAGAGGCGCAAAGCTCCGTACAGACTGTACTTTTTGTAGGCGTCCACGGCCAACAGACGGTCTTTCTCGGATAATACATTGCGTCCGAGTCCGGGAAGCTCTTGAGGGGTGTACACAGATTTTCCCGTTATTTTCTCAAGACGTTCACCACTTATCCACAACCCCTCCACAAGGTCCGGTCGCCAAAGCCTCAGGTCAGTTGCCAAAGTGCGGGCTTTGTTGCGGCGAAGAAACTTCTTTTCATTGCGAAGCAACATATAAATGTTTTCGCGAAGCACCCAAGCGGGGATGGCTCGGTTGAAGCCCTGGGGTGTTCCAGGCAAGGTATTTTCGACAAGCAGCGAAAAAGGAAAGGTGTATTTTTGGGGGTCGGTAACGACCCCGGTTGCTAGAATGGTGTAGGGGGCCTGCGACCAATCGGCGGGAAACTTCACGGCGCAATCGAGGCCAAAAAACATGCCCTCGGCCGGACGAATTTCTTGATCGGGGGACCGGGAGGTGTGATTTGACCCCACATTGGCCCCATAACCAACGTTGCCCCTTCCGGCGGGCCACCAAGCCGCAATCAGCAGACTTTGGTGGTGGAGGCCGATAAAAGGTCCCAAAAGGGAGGCGTGAACTTCGCCGCCGGCAAGGCTGGTATTGGGCCCGATGAGGCTTTCATGGACACGGGCAAACTCTTCGGCTCCGGAGGCTTCAAGAAAGACACTATGTTTAACTATCGCGTGGGAATCGAGAACCGTTCCGGCCTGAAAAAAACAGCCCTCGGCGATGACCCCTGCCCCCAAACAGATAGGTCTTTCATCAGCCGAATAGAAACATGAGTCCTTGAGTTGGGTACAGCCTTTTGCTTCGACGGGACCAACAAAAAGGACTCCCTGGGCGAGGTTTACCTGAAACAGTGAACTTTGCGGGCCCAGGTAATTGAAATCGGCTTCGATTTGTTCCCCATAGAGTTGGGCTTCAGCCCAGGCAGGTAGAGAATTGGCCCCAGCAAGGGCTGCTTCTAAGGTGAGCTCCTCGATGATCGGAATCCATCGTTCGCCCGTCTCGACCCCGACTTTTAACTGACGGCCCAGTCCAAATCGCGTTCGCGGGGGGCAATCCAGGGCCGACGAGACGACGTGGCCTTCACACAGGGTACGGCGAAGGAGGGGGCAGCGGTCAACCTTGGCGCCAGGGGCAAGTTCGCTGTCTTCAAGCGTCGAAAACCAAACCCCGCCCGAGTCAAACCGGCCCAAAACGACGCGGCCACAAAAGCGGTTGCCGTAAATATTTTTCGGGGAAAAATCTTGAGTGACAAAAAGCTGGCCTTCAACATGGTTATTTTGTGTGGCTAAAACCGCTAACTCCTCGGGGGTAGCTGGTCGTAAAGGGGCACCCCAAAAGCTTAGGGCCCGTTGGCGGTTCGAGCGAAAGGCGTTTAGCAGGGTTAAAAGCGAAGATTTCATAGGATTTTTCAGCTCCCGGAAGAATTGTTTATCAAAAAAGAATCATTTGACAGGGGGAAGTCCCGACCTTAGAATAAAGGATAAATTTAGTTATGATGAGGGGGCTTTATGAAGATCCGTTGGATGGTCTTTTTTTTGCTGGCAGTCACACTGACACCGTTGCACGCGGTGGGGTCAAAGCTGCAAGATGGGACCTATAAGGTCGCCTTTGACGCACCAGATGCCTTTGGCTACAAAGAGTTTGTAGAAATTACCGTGGTCGGCGGACGCATTGATTCTGCGGTGTATGATGCTCTTAATACGGCTGACGGTACCTTGAAATCAGAAGAACCCGGTTATGAATCGCAGATGAAAAGTGCAGTGGGCGTGGGGCCAAAAGAGTACATGAAGCAGTTGGTGAAAGAACTCCTTGACCAACAAAGCGCTCATGTGGATTCGGTGGCTGGTGCCACGGAATCTAGCGCCAATTTCCGCCTGTTAGCCGCCGAAGCGATTAAGAAAGCGATAGCTGGCGACACCTCAGAAGGAACCCTGCCCCAGCCTAATCCTAAATCTTGATTTTTTTGCGGCTTTTCCCCAGACTTGAGCGATGACAAGCTCGGGTTTGGGGTTGGGAAAAACTTTTCTTCTCTTTTTTTTGGGTTTTCTGGGTAGCTTTTTGATGCTGGTGGTTCGCTCGGTAGTGACGGGGCGAATGATTCACCTCTTTTTGTTTTGGAACCTCATTTTAGCAGTCATCCCTTTGGTCGTGGCTGTGCTGACGGCGGTGGTCACCCACAAGGGGCCTCGTCTGTTGACTCTGCCGGCTTTGGTGGTTTTCAGCTTCGCCTGGCTAATCTTCTTTCCCAACTCGTCGTACCTCTTCACTGACTTTATCCACCTGATTCAAAAAGGCTTACCGGCCGAAAACCCCAACGCTCGCGGGATGGCAAATATGCTGTTGTGGTACGATGTCATTGTCCGCTCACTGTTCGCCTTTGCGGGGCACTTTTTGGGTTTGGTTTCGCTCTGGATTATGCATCGCCAATGGAAAAAGGCTGTAGGACGGGTGGGCGGCTGGGTCTTAGTAAGCGTTTCTACGTTGCTAGCGGGCTATGGGGTTTTCATGGGGCGCTTCCTTCGTCTGAATAGTTGGAACCTCTTCACACCCGGCGATGCCTGGACAAGGTTGGTGGACAACCTTTCGACCCCTGATGCTTGGCTCTTTTCTATTAGCTTGGCGGTCTTTTTACTGATCAGCTACTTCTTTGTCTATTTGTTCAAACAAGCCCGAGGGGGAGAATGATGCCTACTGCCGATCCTGACGTCCAAAAATCTTGGGATCTCGCCTGCTCGGCGCGAGAGAACTCGTATTCGCCGTATTCGCGCTTTGCCGTCGGAGCGGCTTTAAAGCTCCGCTCGGGTGGGACGGTGACCGGGTGTAATGTCGAGAACGCCAGCTATGGCGGAACGGTCTGTGCGGAACGCACAGCAGTTTTTGCCGCCGTTGCGCAGGGTTATCGCAATTTTGAACATCTAGTGGTGGTCACCGAGACTACTCCGGCTTCACCGCCCTGCGCCTTTTGCCTAGGTGTTTTGGCCGAGTTTTGTCCGCCGGAGTTTCCGATCTATCTCGCCAACCTCAAGGGAATCGAGAAGACCTTCACTCTAGGGGAACTCTTGCCGCACCCCTTTCAGCTTGTCAAAACCTCGACGGTTCTCTAGGCTGAGAAACATGGACGTCTGTGAACCCCCTTTATCGGAATACGCCTTAACCGTGAGTTGCCCTGACCAAAAGGGCATCATCGCCGCCGTCACGCATTGCATTGCTGAAAATGGCGGAAATATTTTAACTCTGAGTCAGCAGTCAGCGGGGGACATCGGGTTGTTCATGCTGAAAGCTGTTTTTCGCGGTGAGCCGCCCTTTTCCCAAGAGCAATTTCAGCAGTCCTTTCTGCCCCTGGTTCAAAAATACCGGATGACTTGGGAACTCCACGATAGGTCACGCAAAGAGCGTGTCGCCCTTTTGGTGAGTAAAACGAGCCACTGTCTGTATGAACTTTTGCTAAAGCATCAGGATGGGCAGTTGCGTTGTGAATTTCCTGTGATCATTTCTAACCACGCGGATTTGCAACCAGTCGCCCAACAGTTTCAGATTCCTTTCTTTTGGGTGGAAACGGCAAAAGGAAAAGCCGCCTACGAAGACCAAGTTCAAAAGATTTTAGACGATCATGGCATCACAACCGTGGTACTTGCCCGTTATATGCAAATTCTTAGCCCCGAATTTACACGCCGCTGGGCGTTTCGTGTCATCAACATCCACCATGGCTTTTTACCCGCGTTTATGGGGGCCAAGCCCTATCATCAGGCCTGGCATAAAGGGGTGAAGATTATTGGGGCAACGGCACACTTCGCTAATGAAGATTTAGACCAAGGGCCAATCATTTGCCAAGATGTTGCAAGGGTAGAGGATTCTCTGTCCATTGCTGAGTTTGTCCAGCTGGGCAAAGATGTCGAACGACGAGTTCTCTTTGAGGCGCTTCGCCTGTATTTAGAAAAAAACGTGTTTGTCTATGGCGGCCGCACCTTTATCCTGTCCAAGGTTTAACCCGTGAAATCCAGGTTGAGGGCTCGCTTTTGGCGTTCGAGGGTGGTGTTGATCACCGGAAGCAGCCGGGGTATAGGTCTGCAAATGGCCCGTTGTCTTTTGCCGCTGGGAGCCTGCGTGGTCCTCACGGCACGCCAAACCGACACCCTGGCCCAAGCCGAAAAGCGGCTCAGGCAAGAATTCCCCGAAGCCCGTCTATCAACCTTCGCGGTTGAGCTGACAAGGCCTGAGGAGGCCGCACTGCTCGTGGCGCATACACTTGAGACCTGGGGGCGCTTAGACCTCTTGGTTCATAATGCGGGCCTTTCGATGCGCGGATCGGTCGACCAGACCCTTCCCGAGGTGGTTCGCCAGGTGGTTGAGGTCAATTTTTTGGCGGCCTATTGGTTAACCCGCGAAGCTGGGGCCGCGCTTCAGGCTTCAGGCGGGCATGTGGAATTTGTTTCTAGCCAGGCAGGCCTGCGAGGGTTTGCCAACGTCGTTCCCTACTCGGCGGCAAAAATGTCTTTAACCGCGCTGAGTCAGGGTCTTCGTGCCGAATGGAAAGCCGTAACGACCGGTGTGGCTTATCTGGGGTTTGTTGAAAATGACCCTCAAAAAACGCTTTTGCAAGCTGACGGAACTACCACGACCTACCAACGACCCTGGAAGATGAAGCAAGAAGAGGCTGCTCGTTTTGTGTTATGGGCGGCACAGCACAAAAAAAAGAAGGCTATTTCAACGCTTTCAGGCAAGCTTTTGGCACTTTTTCAAGCTTGGTGTCCGGGTGTTGTGGATTGGGTTGTCAGCCGGGGTGCGGGCTGCTTGCATCAGGTAACCAAAGACACAAAAATTTGACGTCACGTTTGCGTGTTGAAATAGACGTAAACCCGTTGAGAATAAGTCACAAAGTCGGTGCGAAATAGACGTAAACTCGGCGTGAATGAATCACAAGCTCATT
>JAJXVP010000148.1 GCA_021782055.1 bacterium
AGTATAAAGAATTCCTTGATTCAACGCTTTCAATTTTTCAAGAAGGTCTTTCTCGGGGGATTGTAAAGGGCTTCGGTAGCATGGAGCAAGCGCAGGTCCTTTTTGGGCACGCTGGCAAGCAATGGCAAGGGGGGCTTGGGGCTCAACGTATCCAAGAACTTGATCGCGGGATGGCGGCGGGAACTTCACTAGACAAAGAGACTGACGTACTAGAATACAACGCCGCACGAGCAGACATGATTAAACAAGGGTATAAAAACCCAAAATACAATGATGTTTTCGCATGGGAAGAGGGTGGTGTTTCGGCTCATCCAGAGATGTTCAAGGCGATAATGGATGGCTTTGACAAATACGGAAAAGACCAAATGCCAGCCTTGGTTCATTCTCAATTCGGTACAGATTGGAATGAAACAAATCAGTTAATTTCTCTCTATGACGACATGAAAAAAAATAAGGGCAATTTCAAAACCGACACAGACAAAATTCAGGCTCTTGTTTCCACAGATAGTCCAGAACAACAAACCCTTTCAAAAATGGAGGAGATAAAAAACGAGCTTCGAGACTTGGGTTCAGGGGCAATCTTAGCTAAACTAGCATTGCTAGATGGAATAAGCACTGGTGTTAATTTATTGGCTGGCATGACGGGTTCGGATAATCAAAACGTTAGTATGCTAAGGGGGCTTGGTTGGAAGGATGCTAATGATAAAAACTTTGCGCGTGACATTCAAGACAAAATGGCTGGCATGACAACGGCACAACAAATTGATTTCTTGAAGCGCATGAAAGATATTGGCGACTCGGGACCGGCAGCTCAAGCGGTTGGTGAATCAGAATTTCAAGGCAGACCATTGGCGCTCTATATGGCTGATGCAGAATTAAGAGGAGATAATGCCGCTTTAGACTCGGCTGAAAAGCATTTAAGAAGCCTTCAGGGTGGAAAAGATAAAACAGGGCTTCAAAAAATCGTTGGTCATAATTTTATGAATACCGACTCAAATCAAGAAGAAATAAAGTATTACAGTGAAGTTTTCAAAGATGTTGACCCTAAAGATTATGACAAACTAAGCACAGCCGACGCGCTTGGCCTTGTACCATACGCGCTAAGGAATCATCCACAATCAATGCGTATGCCAAGAGGTTCGGAAATTTCAGCTAATATAGATTGGGATTATACAGACCCTCATCATCCCAAAATTTTGGCTTACAATGGACCAGGCGGATCGCCTGAAAACTATGCGAAAAACAATCGGGAAGATATTCTCCAAATTATAGCCTCTTACTTAAAAGGTATTCATGACTCGGTGTCAAGCGGGATGGCGGCTCCCGGCCTTGTGAGCCACTAAGATGAATACAGTACCACGGGCCGTCAAAGCTACGTCACTATGGCGAATTGAAGTAGTTCGCCCCGATTGGACAAACGGCGCTAATAATTCAAACGATAAGACGGTTTATGTATTTGTACCATTCCAAACAGCCGGTCAACAATCCTGGGAAATTGACCACAGAAGCAGGTCGGGAACGCCGGTTGTAAGCCTAAACTATGACCTTTCTTTGTCGGAAGGGGCAACAAGCTTTTCATTCAACCTTTTACCCTTCGACGACTATATGTCAAAAATTAAACTCCATGACCTAGTTTATTTTTATGACGACTCATACAGCAAGGCTAGTGAGCCAGAGTTTATCGGGCTTATTCAGGATCGGCGATATACAGCCCGCATGACGGATCGTGGAATTGTGCGCTCAATTTCCTTTTCAGGAAAATCCCTGGCGGCGCTTGTAACTGACTTTTCTTTTCTTCTTGACATGAGAATTCTTCCCGGCGTCGCAGCGGTATCGGAATCTCAAAATCTCATGAGCAAGCTTTCTCAAGCACAAGCGGAAGGTGCTCCTTACACCGACTTGATTGAAAAAATCAAAGACGCATTTTGTAGCCTATTTGACCATTTCGCGCCTAGCGGCGCAACAGGGGTTTCGCGGATTCTTCGGACTATGCTGACAATTCCTGATTATGGTGGGCGTACCATGTACCCTAAAATAATCTCACCTTATACAGCTGGGGACGTGACACTTTGGGACTTGATTCAAAGCTTTTCAGAAAAGCCTTGGAATGAGACTTTTTTCACCTTCAGTAATTCCGGCATGGAATTAAATGTTCGCCCTACTCCATACATGACACCTAGTGGCTGGGCCGCGCTACAAAACATTTTAATTGACCCGGTTTACATTACCGGCATTGACCTGGGTAATTCAACAGCCGAGGCTTATACCGTTTTCTCGACTACTTTTCCAGGGCCTAAACTCTCGCAAAACCTAGCATATACTGACCCGACATTTCGGCAAGGTGTTCAGATTTCAGACAATGTAAACTGGCTGGGTTGGAAAGTATTGCAGGTCGAGCGGCGTTATATTGACCGTAGCATTAAAATTGACGCAACGCTCCAAAACTCGATGAAGCAATCAAACATTGAACTTAAAAATATGTATGCGAACATTACCGATATGCTTTCAGGAACAATTCAAACAAAACCCTTCCAAGTTCCCGCTGGCAAAAAGCTTCAGGCTGGCGTAAGATGCTCAATTATAGGGCTTCCAGACGTGGCCTTTTATGTGGAATCAATTTCGCGCTCATGGCAGACTGGGCAATCATTCAGCCGTGATCTGAAGGTTTCACGCGGGGGTGTCTATGACAGCTCTGGAAATTGGCTAAGGGCGGCTGATTCTAGGAACATTATGGAGAATTTTTCATGAAGTGGATTATTCCTCCCCACGCAGTACAACAAAGCGCAACAAAAGGCGCAAACCAGGAGCGCGAAAAAAGCTCTGACTACGGAAAGATGCTTCAAATGCCTTTGCTTGGGCTTGTTGTTGGCAGACATTCCCAAAACAGTAGCGTTGACGTGAAAATGGAAGATGGCCGACTTCTTCAGTGGGTTCCGGTTCGGCCTCCCTATTGGACCGGGTTACAGGCTCAAGCAAACCCTTCAAACCCCACAGGGGGACGTGATCTACCGCCCCTGTATTCCGAGGTCGTTGTACTGTTTATTTCTGGGTCAATTGACCGTCCTTTAGTGTTGTGTTCCGCTCCAAACCAATGGGAAACGTGGCAGGAATCAACCTTGGGTGTGACAGGAAAAGAGAATCAAAAAATTACTTATCTTGAGCAGGGATGGACGTTCGAGTTTGACTCAGATACCGGGGATATGACGCTGGCTTCTGACCCTTCGGACAAGAATCAAATCAAGGTAGCTTTCTCAAAAACAAATCAACTTGTTTCCATTGCTTACGGGACCCAAGAAATTACAATGGATGGCACAAAATTCCATATAGCCGCCGGGACTAATTCATTAGGGGCTATGATTGACAATCTGATTTCAATTATCAGTGGGCTTTCGACTTTGAATTGTGTAAACGGATCGCCAACAACGCTTGACGTTGCTACCCAAACAAAACTTGCAAATTGGCAAACAAGCTTTGACGGGCTGGTGGGATGATGAACGCGGCTTATGATCTTTGGAATCGTTCAGCCTTTTTTGAACTCAGGACCGACGCGGCAACGTCCTACATTTTCTCATTACCCTTCCCGCCAGAATCTTTTAGGTTCGTACAACCACAACGGGTTAATCGAACAAAAACCTTTGGCGGGGCTTTTGAAGACGACTACGGCCTCGATAATCAAAAAATTTCACTAAGCGGTAGCGTTGGCGGTACGGATCAATGGGCCTACGTCGAAAACGGTCAAATGGTCAAGAAAACGTCAACCGAGGCTCTTTTTACATTTCTTGACAAAATCGTACAGTATAAAAAGAATGTTAAACTGACAGACCTTCCGAAATACTATCTTCGCGCATGGTTTCTTTGGGTGTCGCCGCCGGACCCTTCTGGGGCCGTGATGCTAAACGCTAACAAAATTTTAGCGGTTGAATGTTCCTTGGATGATTTCGAGTTTTCTCAGGAACAAAGCTCTGCACTAAGGTTCGGCTTCAAGCTTGAGCTTTTTGTTTATCGACAGCTTGGGACATTTAAGCCTGGGGCCTTATCTTTGCCGCCAACCCTTCAAACCATAGGTACGTTTATCGCTTCCCTTCAATCGGCGGTTGATACTTTTAAGACTGGGGTTCAGAATTTCACTGGCGGTATTCAAAACGCTATAAACACATATTCCGGGTACATCCAACAGGCAACGGCACTCATCGCTTCTATTGCCGCTCTTCCGGCTTTCCTGGCGAGCCAAGTGGTGAGCATTGGTCAAACGGTGGTTAATGACGCTGGCGTGGTTGTAGGTGGGGCTGGCAACGCGGGAATCTCGGTGTTACAAGCTTATGCAAGCGTAATCGGTCAAATAAACACTCTTGGGGATGCGATACGAGCGGTTTACAATCTTCCGGCAACCATAGCCTCTGGTGCTAAAAGCGCCCTGGCTGATCTTCAAAATCAATGGAGCCAAATTCGTTCAAGTTATGATTTCACGGTTGCCACATCGGACCCGTATGTTGCGGCGGGACTCATGATTTCTTCGATTGACCCCACAACTTTGGATCAATCTAGTTATGTTGGCCGTTACCTGACGGGGCCTGGCCAGCCCTCGACACCGCGAATGTACGCGAATCTAGCAATGGGGGCTATGGCTGACCTAGTTAATGCCAATAATGCCTTTATTGTCGCTTTAATGACGGCTCAAATGCCGTCAATGATTTTAAGCACGGGTTCAAATTCACAGCCTTTAACAATTTATGGCACAACGAGCATTACAACACTTGCCGGTGACAGCTTTGAGCTTGTAGCGGCACGTTATCTCGGGGACCCTGGGTATGCGTACTTGTTGGCGATGCTCAATAATACTCAATCATTAGACGGTTCGGCGGGGGGTAGTGTACTCATTCCATTGACCGTCCAGACGAGTAAAAATTATTCCAATAAAGTTTACTCCACAACAGACCAGATTGGAGCCGATATTGCCATTGGTAATAATGGCAACCTTGGCGTTTCGCCTCTTGGCGATATTGCCTTAACAGCTTCAAAAAACGCTAACATTTCCCAAGCTATTACAAATAGGTTAAATACGGTTCAGGGGACCTTTTTGCGCAACCTGGCTTATGGTTTAATGGGGATTGGTACGGTTTCTAAGGTTGCAGTTAATTCAATTCTTGGCTCTTGTGTTGCGGATACAATAATTCAAGACCCGAGGATTTCCGACGTTGAAATTCTTAGTATGATTGGCAATGCTGACACCTTGGAAGTGGTTTGTGACGTGACCTATAGCACGGGGGAACGGGGTAGGGTTTCGGGGGTACTTTATGGCTAATAGCTTCACGTATAAAGAATTCGCTAACATCCTTCAGGACATGGAAAATGCCCTTATTGCGAATCAAAGTTTAATTACAGATTACAATGAATCAAGTGTAATTTTCCAGTTTCTTCAGGCGGTCGCAACGGAAATCGCGCGGGTGTATCTTGAGACTCGGGCAGGGTTCGATCAACAGATGGTTAACTTGGCCTATTCTGTTTTTGGCTTTCAACCAAAACTAGCACAGCCCGCTTCGGGTTTGGCAACACTGGCGGCTTCGGTTGCTCCTAGCGTAAATACCTTAATCTCGACTGGCTTCCAGTTTGCATATAACGGTCAGGTTTACGCAACGACGGCAGACGTAACGCTGACCGCTGGTAGCACGTCTATTGCAAACGTTCCTTATGTCGCGCAGGTGGCTGGGAGCGCGGGAAATATCCCGGCTGGTGTTTCATTTACCCTTGTGTCCAGCCTTCAGCCAATTGTTTCAGCTACAAACCAGGCCGCCGTGACAAATGGCGTTGATGCCGAGACACAATCTCAACTCATGAGCCGTTTTAGGCAATTTATTGTTGGCCTTGGCCGGTGTACGACAACCGGACTTATCGCTGGTGCATTGGCTATTTCTGGGGTTCGTTCAGCCATGTTAGATGAGTTTTTCCCGCCACAAAATCTCACCTATACAGACCCCATAACGGGGCTTTCGGTAACTAAACTTGTAAACTCTTTTCTTTATGTTGAAAGCGGCAATGGGTACGCTTCGAGTGGTGTATTAAACGCGGTTCAGCTTGCCATTGAAGGGCTTGACGGTGGAGGGGGGATGCGGGCGTCAGGTGTTCGCGTTGTGGCACAATCTCCAACCATCGTTTTACAAAACATTGTTTTCAACGCGACATACTCCCCTTTATTCCCACAGAATACGCTTTTAACCTTAATTCAGGCCGCGCTTTCATTTTATGTTAATAACTTGCCGATAGGTGCTGGGCTTGTGTTTAATGAACTGGTCGAGGTTATTATGTCAGTACCCGGCGTGCAGGACGTGACTATAACAACCCCTACAGCCAATGTACCGGGTGTTTCAACGCAGGTCATAAGACTTGGAACGGTTTCACCCGCCTTTACCCTGGGGACGGCATAAAATGGATCAATTAGCAAGTTCTATTCAACAAAATCTTCCCACAGGAATAGCTTTAGATGATGAGATTCTAAACGCGCTCATTTCAACCTTCGGCAATGGAGTACCGCAACCGTCAATTCAAAAATCATCAGATTACAATGACGGCGCTTTCTCAAACGAAATTCGCTATCTCTTGGGATATGCACAACTTCTTTATGCTGGTGATATGGCGAGTAAGACGGGTGATCTTCTTGATTCTATGGTTCAATTTTATACTGGGATTGGACGTTTTATAGGTGAGACTGACCCTAGTTTACTTAACCGTTTTTTGGCCTTGGTTCAGCGTGGCGTTGACACCTGGGGGACCCCTCTTTCGGTTATTGGTGCCTTGTCGCATATTATCGCGGCCTCGGCTTTGTATTTACAAGAGGACCCAAATTGGATTGACCCTACAACAAACCCGAATTTGATTATGGATGGGGACTTCGAGGCTGG
>JAJXVP010000014.1:0-4128 GCA_021782055.1 bacterium
GCTTTTGAAACCGATTTTAGTGATCGGGTGACTAACACAACCGACAAGCAATATAGAAATCATTGCAAAGTAAACATTTTTCATTAGAATACTCCACTGCCCGAAGGGTCAATATAACATTGAGTTAAGCCGTGAGCCGTTAAATGGCGTGAATCTTGCCCGGCGTATGCCGGAAAAGCAAGATTCATGACATAGGCGAATCGGCTTGAACTCGTTGTTAGGTGATTTCTCTTTTCACTAAATTTAGAACCTTTTCAGTCCAGCTTCTATCCGATTGTTCTAAAATCAAGGTTTTAAAACCTAAAGTGTCACCATTTGCTTTTACGGATTTATCATCATCAATATGCAAATCTATTTTAAATCTTGGTGGATATTTACTAGGTTGAACTTCTAATTTATTTCCTTGCACTTTTTGTTGATGAATTGCACCGTTTACAATCCCATCGAATTTTATTCCATACTTTTTAAAATATCTTTTAATGTAACCGATTGAGCGAAAAGACGTAGTATATATCCAAATTTCTATTTTATTCTTTCTTAGTTCTGCTGCAAGTTCTAAAAATCCTTTTCTTAGTCTTTCTTTATAAAGAACTTTCCATATAAATCCAAATTCCTTTTCGATTTCAGAGATCTTAGGATCAATAAACAATGTCTCATCAAGATCAAACGAAACTCTCATTTTTATATCCCTGAATAAATTTTTCTGTTTAGAAATGCACTAATTCTGTGCCGTGTTTTTTGATCTATATTCTTGTTTTCAATTAATTTCTGAAGTTGTAGAATGACTTCTTCATCTATTTTAAATCCTTCATCTAGCCAATTTAGCCCGTTGTTTATCGAGTAACTACTACTATTTGAAGAAACATACTTCAAAATATTTAAAAATGGAAAACTGGAAAGTGCTTTTTGATCATCCATAAGCTCTTTTTCCAGAAACTTGTTAACATTAGCAAAATGACCTTCTAACAATGGTGTTAAAAAAGTGCAGGATTCTGCTTTATCAAAAGATCGAAATTCTGATTCGTGTCGAAATCCCCATCTTCCATTGTCGAATATTATGTTAAATTCAAGTTTTTGAAAGGTTATTTCTCTCATTTTTTCCTTTCTGCCCGAAGGGTCCACCTAACGCTGGCTTAACCAGCAACGCGTCAATGGCGCGATTCTTGCCCGGCGAAAGCCGGATTAAGCAAGAATCGTGACATAGCGTTGTCTGGTTGAAGCGAATGTTAGATTTCTCTCTTTTCTTGTTCTTGCCTTTTAATTCTTTCTTGTTGCCTTTAACTACTCTAAACCCAAAATCAGTTACTTTCAAAGTGTTTTTGAAGTAATGAAACCTATCTCGTCACAAAAATCTTCGGATCCTAAGGTCTTCACAATATGGCAAATCGGCATCTTTAACTGCTGCTTGGTTCAAAGGTGTCCAACATTTTGGATTCATCTGGTTCAACTAGGGTTTCCAAAGCTTTTGACTTTCAAGAGATTTTGTCCCAAGCACGAACTTCGAAGTTTTGGATCGCCCAAAGGTGATTTTTTCCCAAGCTAGGCACAAGCACAGCTTTGAGGGATAAAACTAACGTCGATCAATTCTATTAGCCTAATTTTTTATTCTTAATCTTTGCCCCCGAGAGAGACTTTTGACCCTACTTCATCCGCTTTTATCTACGCAATACTAAAAAAACGATTTCGTTGTTATCACAGATTGATTTTCTACTTTCGCTTCGTGTCTTTTGATTCCTTTCACAGGAACAAATATCGATATTCAATGTCCAAATTGACCTTTGCTAATCAACAAAATATACCGATTTATGTCCTCCAATCCCGCCCGGAGGGTCAATCTAACATTTGCTTAACTGGCAAGCCTGGTTTTGCGAAGCAAAATTGGCATGACTTTTTGCATCAACAATGCAAAAATCATGACAAAACGGCGCTGTCCAGTTGAAGCAGTTGTTAGATTAGCCCATCGTCTCACAGATACCTTTTAAGTTTTTCATCGAGAATCTCTACATACTTTTTCAAATCAGATCGATTCAATTTTTCCAATTCAGTAATAAATCTAGAAATCAGGTCTACTCCCGAATCAAAATGATATGCATCATTGAGCGAGTCAATTTGATTTACTCCAGAAAATAAGGACGAAAAACTTTCGGAAACAGAAACTTTTTGTGATGTAATTATATTTCCGATTCCTTGGCAGATAGACTTTAATGGAATTACTTTATCATTGATTGTAAATCCAAGATTTATGTCAATTTGATAAAGAACCTTGTCAATATCAGAAATCGGAATTCCATAGTTTTTGCAAATGTCAAAGCATTTTAGACAATAGTCAAAATATTCGCTTCCGCCGGATGCTGGCGTCAAATTTTTATCCATTGCCTGTCTATAGGCTCTTGTATCAATTATTGGAAATATTTTTGGTTGATAGAAATGTAAAATTGTTGAAGCCATCGCGATACGAATACCATCAGAATTTTGAATAAGATCGTCAACAAAATCCACGATTTCACTTTTCTTGGCCACGAATAAATCTTGAGAGACAATTTGTTTTGCAATCGAATTTAAATATTCAATTTGTTCGAAGTCTATATTGATCTCTCGATCAAGTTTCCAAAGTACAATTTCGTGTATTATTGAATAATCATCTGGTTTTGCAACCAATCCCTTCTTTTCAATTTTTCCGTAAATTTTTTCTCTTGAAGCATAGCTATAGTCATCAAGAATTTTACTCCAGTCTCCGAAATTCGCTGACATTTTATTCTCCTTTACATAAGACTATACAAACATCAGACCAAAATTTGGTCAATCTAACGCGCATTTAACCTGCGTTTTGGGTGGCGCGAGCCTTGCTTTGCAAGGGTCGTGACGCCCAAATAAGTCAGGTTGAAATGCATGTTCTACCAGGCACCGCGTCAATGTCGACCTCGGCACGGACGCCGAGGTCGACTGCCGAGCAGCCGTTGGCCTTCATCAATTTCCAAGTATTTTCTTCCACCAAGGCTTTTTCTCAATCACAATATTGCTTCTACTAACCGCAGAACTGCCATCTTCGCTTTGATGCACCACGGACCACACGGTGGACTTTTTTTCCTCCGGTGTTCTGTTGTCTTCAAATTCCACGTGTTGCAGCTCATCCCGTTTGCTGACAAGTACGATACTTCCAGTCTTGAGCCATTCTAGTGCTCGGCGGACATCACTGCCTAGCTGAGGTTGGAAGCTGCGAAGCACCCGTCGCTGTTGTTCCGGACTAATATCGTCCCACGAATCATATGTCTTTCCGTCAACAGTAGGACACTCGCAGGACAATCCATATCCAAGTCCGAGATCATTCAGAAAGTAGTATCCTTGACAGTACCTGTCGTAGAGACTTGCCAGCAGTTGAGGTGTTTTTTCCGAGCCCCTGAGAATCGCCTCAAGGTCCGACATTAGCAATTCTTTCTGGTGTTCGGCCCACCCAACATGCTTAATCAGGATCTCACCCAATTGATAGCGGACATCCCTGGCCCGAAAATTGATACTAATCAATTCGAGATAGTCGTATTCGCCAATGATGTCTCGAATCCACTCGTTGGCGTAGACAAATGCCTCAAGAGCGTCAAGCTTGGTTCCGTCGTCGAGATAGTCATAGTAGACCCTTCGAATGGCGGCTAAACGGTCTTCCATTTCTTGATCCTACTTTCACAAAGTCAATAATACTCCGCGCCATGGATGGCGCGCGCGTATTGCAAGTATGCCGTGCCCGCGAAAGCGGGTCGGTAGAACATTTGCTTAACCGGCAAGCCTGTCCCGCGAAGCGGGTTGGCGCGGTTTGTGCGCAAGCGAGCGCAGCGAGTAGCACAAACCGTGACAAAAGGCGCTGTCCGGTTGAAGCAGTTGTTAGAGATTTTCTTCGCGTTAGCGATCTTCAAATATTCTTGCGTTAACGATCTTAATTTCCTCGCCGAAGGCGATAAATGATTCGCGTTAGCTATTTTATTTCCTCGCCGAAGGCGATAAATGATTCGTGTAAGTGATCTTATTTCCTCGCCGAAGGCGATAAATGATTCGCATTAGCTATTTTATTTCCTCGCCGAAGGCGATAAATGATTTGCGTTAGCGATCTTGTTTCCTCGCCGAAGGCGATAAATGATT
>JAJXVP010000014.1:4138-32243 GCA_021782055.1 bacterium
TGTAAGTGATCTTATTTCCTCGCCGAAGGCGATAAATGATTCGCATTAGCTATTTTATTTCCTCGCCGAAGGCGATAAATGATTTGCGTTAGCGATCTTGTTTCCTCGCCGAAGGCGATAAATGATTCGTGTAAGTGATCTTATTTCCTCGCCGAAGGCGATAAATGATTCGCATTAGCTATTTTATTTCCTCGCCGAAGGCGATAAATGATTTGCGTTAGCGATCTTGTTTCCTCGCCGAAGGCGATAAATGATTTGCGTTAGCGATCTTGTTTCCTCGCCGAAGGCGATAAATGATTCGCGTTAGCTATCTTATTTCCTCGCCGAAGGCGATAAATGATTCGTGTAAGCAATATTAATTTCTTCGCCGAAGGCGATTAATATTTTCTTTGCCGGGCCGAAGGCCTCGCTCTAACATTCGCTTAAGCGGCACGAGGGCTTGTCCCGAGTGTACGCTTGAAGCGTTTGTTAGAACTCTTAGAATGTATTCGGATATATTCTCGCCCATGAATACTGTGAAATTGTTATTCCGGGCAAATACGAAATTGAGTAATTAGTATTTCTTAAATTCTGAGAAAACGAACACGAAGTGTACAAGGTACCTCCATTAGTGTTTGATAAGGAACTTATTTGCACATAAAATTCGGCTGGATCCAAATTAAACGTATTAATATTATTGAGGTAATAAGAATATTTAAACGGTAGACTAATTTTTCCTGTATTCTGCCAACTTCCATTAACATCTTTAAATCTTATATTGTCAGCATAAGTAAAATCAGGGCTCGACGCGTAATATATTACAGTCCCCGAAACATCTAAATCATTCAGATTGGAAAGATTACATGAGAATAAAGTAAATAAAACAAATATAGAAAAATAGATTTTCAAATATTTAACCATCTATTCCTTCCGTAAATATCTCTAATTTCTGCAAAACCTCATTACCAGAGTTTAATTTAATCCAAATAAATTTGCAGAATGTTATCGAAGTAAAATCTCACCTTCCTCCGCGCTGAAAGCGTCGTTCTAACATAAATTAGCCTGTTCTTTATAAGAACCCGGTATTCAATTTATCTTGTTCCTAATAATATCGCTCATTTCTTATCAACTTCAAGCAACTCTTACAAATATAGCAATTTAAAAAGGCTTAGCTTTAAAAATACCGATTTTATCTTGTTCATCATACCCTCCTTACAGCAGGTCTGCTGGACTTTGTAGACCAAAAGGCCCGCGATTGAGTACGTGGGTGTAGATTTGTGTGGTTTTCACATCACTATGACCCAAAAGCTCTTGAACGGTTCGTATATCCGCACCCTTTTGAATAAGGTGAGTCGCAAAGGAATGCCGCAAGGTGTGACAGCTCGCTTTTTTGGTATACCGGCGTTGAGCAGGGCCTGATGAAACGCTCGTTGCATCAACGATGGGTCCATATAATAGCGGCCTTGCTTGCCTGTCTGGGCATCTACCCAGCGGTTAGCCTGCGGAAATACCCATTGCCAACACCAAGCCCTATTAGCGGCTGGGTATTTGAACGCCAAGGCATCTGGTAAAGGAACCTCGCCAAAACCTTCGCTAAGGTCGCGTAGGTGCAGAGCTTTGACGTCTTCTAAGTGTTTTTTTAAGTCACTTTTAAGGGTTGCGGGTAGCATAGTCCTACGGTCTTTGTTGCCTTTTCCTCGATAAATCAAAATTTGATTTTGTTCAAAATCAATGTCTTGAACCCGCAATTGAAGGCATTCTTGTAGTCGCATCCCTGTACCATAGAGGAGCCGTGCGACCAGAAGCTTTTCTCCCGACATATAATTAAAGATCTGTTTAACCTCGGTAATTGAAAGAACGACAGGCAACCGTAGTGGCTTTTTTGCCCGGATTAGGTCCTTCATCAATTCAAGATCTTTTTCTAAGACATTTCTAAAAAAGAATAAAATGGCAGCCAGGGCTTGGTTTTGGGTCGAGGCACTGACATATTCTTTGGTAGCAAGATTGCTAAGAAATTGATTGACCTCAAGAGTGGTTATCGCACGAGGGTCTTTTCCGCCTAGGTGCCGAAAAATGCGGTCAAGCCACGCACAATAAGTGTTAACCGTCCGCTGGCTATAATGTCTTGTTAACAACGCTGTTCGGTATTTTTCATGAAGTTTAGCTTTAATGTCCGTTGGTGAAATTTCTTGATTACCGGTGAGATTAAAAATTTGAGTTTCATAGAGGCTAGACAAAAGCTGGTCGATCGAAGCTTGCGAATCGCTAATCGACCAGGTTTTGGTGGTAGGGTTCCATCGATGCGACTGAACACGGTGCATAACTTTCACCAGCGCTCGGTCAAAGGGGAACCTTACGTCCCACCAACCTGGTTCAAGGCTACTTTTAATCTCAATATCCATGAGACTATTTTAGTCCCATCAAGGCAAAAATTCAAATTAAAGGTATGTTTTTAACCAGTATTATTGAAACGAAGAATTATTGACGAAACTCTCGGTGTCCCTCATTCAGAGTTGTCAGAATTTCTTCTAGGGCTTTCTTCATGACCTGGGTTTGGTGAGCCCCTGCTCCCCCTACTCCCGTCAAGGCTGCATCAATGAGTTGATGAAAAAGCTTATCCCAGTCTGCCTGAGAGCCTTGAGGCGGCGCCATGGTAAGCAGGGACTCGTTCGCCTTGGCTAGCCGATAAAACGCATCGGCGGCGGCGTAATCGTTCCCCTCTTTGACAGCTTCGACAGCCGCTCTAAAGTGAGCGATATTTTCTCTCATAATCGTCGCCACCGTTGCCCTATTAAATGGCTGAGTACTTTCAGCCACCAATGGCGTTGTCAAAAGGACTGCTAAGCCAAGAATCGACCAAAATTTCATAGGATCTCCTTTATATTGTTTCGAAAGTAAACAAACCAAGTTCATGGGTCAAGAAATAAAAAAACCGGCTCTAGGCCGGTTGAAATTGATAAAATGGGAGACGGCGGATTTGAACCGTCGACCTCTTGCATGTCAAGCAAGCGCTCTAACCAACTGAGCTAGTCCCCCTTGGAACGCTTTTAACTTAGCGGAATACGCCGTTTTTGTCAAGAACCGGAAAAAATTTGAAATCTTAACCGACCATACTCACGATACCGACCTTTACACAATCAAGACACTTGCTTGCCAAGACTCATGAGCGCAAATTGGTAACTGTCATGAGTCTCCAAACTTTACTCTTGTAAAGAATTGACAACTCGCTCAAGAACCTTTTTCCGATCCAGCGGTTTGACAATGTAGTTTTTCGCTCCTAGTAAAAGCGATTTTTTGACTAAATCCTGCTTTCCTAAGGCGCTTATCATGATTACTTTGGCATTTTTATCGAACTGTATAATCTTTTCTAAGGCGGTTACTCCGTCCATCTTGGGCATAGTAATATCCATCGTCACCAAATCTACGTTGGGAAACAGTTGTTTGTACTTTTCTAAGCCCTCTTCACCGTCACCGGCGGTTCCTACCACATCAAAGCCTTCAGAAGTTAAAATTTGCCCGATCTGCTTAGTCACAAACATCGAATCATCGACAATAAGCACTCGGAACGGTGACCCATCTGGACGGGTACCCTCGGGTGGGCGCTCATTTATGGTAGGAAAATCGACTTTTGTCTTCACTTCTTTAACCTCGTTCTCGCACGGCGACGTTAATCTCAATATTCCCTAGTTCTGATTCCATTGGGACTATCAAGGCTTCCACTTCTTGGTCAGAAACTTCCATATTGTCTCCTGAAATTAAGGCAGGGGGCGTTAGGTCAAAGCGAAAGCCTAAGTCATGCAACTTGGTAACAGCTTGTGCTGTGATCATATTGGCTAGCTCGGTGATGGTTGCTTTGGCCAGATCATCAAATTCTTTTAACTCTTCCATGTTCATGGCCGAAGCGATCTTTATTGCCGTTACCTTAGACATATCAAAGAGTACTCGACCTTCGACTTCTCCTGCCAAGCCTACGATGGCAGCTACCCCCATCACGGACTTGGTAGCGGATTTGAGGTACAAATTCCCTCGTTTAATCTCTACGCCCAAGACCTCAGCTAGGACATTGTAAGCAGCCTCCACAAAGGGATTGATGTATTCCACGCGCATAGCAACTCCTCGTTATGATCTCCCGCTTCTGCTCTTATACTAGATGTTTTTCTGAAAGACCGTCCAGGGGCCGACGGCGATTCGCTTCCAATCGGCTTCCTGTGGCGCCGTTTCATTCTGCCCTAGAATCAAATACCCCTCGGGTTTTAACTTTTCATAGAACTCGGCAAAAACCTTGTCACGGTCTTCGGGGGTTAAAAATGACACAACGTCCCGGGCGACGATCAACGACACGTTCGAAATGGGGTTCATGTTTCGAATATCATGAAACTCAAAAAAAACCTGACTCTTAACTTCTGACGAAAACTGCGAACCCGATTTCGTCGCCACTAAGAACGGTTGATAAAAGCGCTCAATTTCCGTTTCTGGGAACGCTAGGCTGGGAGCGATCGAGATGTTTAAAAGGTCATTATCGCTGGCCCAGATTTTGACACCCACTTGGGGAAATTGCGTCCTGAACAACACTGCCAAGCTGTAGGCTTCATAGCCCTTACCACACCCTGGGTTCCACACCGAGACATTATTTCCGCTAAAACGCAAATCTTTGGCGAGAAGTTGAATCTCTTGTTCTGTCCAAAAACGAGACGAATTCCCTGTCAAAAATCCTTTCAAAAATTCTTCAGCTTCTTCTCGGGTTTGTAATTGAAAATCTTGTCCTTGAGACTTACGGTCAGCCTTCCACTGAATTAAGCGTTGACTAACCCATTCTCGGTTGATCGGCCCAACGTAAAACCCCACTAACGATCGCAGACTTTCAGAAATAAACTGCAAGTCCAAGTCGCTCTCGGGTACTGCTGCCACAGGCGCAGGTAAAGGATCGTCGGGCAAGGTCTCAGGTTTCAGGGGCGGTGTTTCTTCTGTCCGAGGAGGTTTTCCAAAAATCCGGTCAACATCCAAAAGGATAAACAAGATATTGTTGTACTCGACAACTCCCTGAATATACTGAATGTTGATATCCCCAAACAGAGGATGCGGCGGTTGAATTGCGTCTTTTGACACACCCACAACCTTTTCAATGGTGTCCACGACCACACCTAAAACCAGCTCATCCAACCGTAGAATGATGATATTCTCGAGGGCATGTTCCTCTCGAGTCTCGGCGGGAAGGTGGAACATAATTCTGAGGTCGATAATCGGAATGATATCTCCGCGAAGGTTATCGACGCCCCTAACAAAGTTCGGGGTATTAGGAACTTTGGTAAAATCACCTGCCTTGCGGATCTCTTTTACCTTCATAATGTCGACCCCGTACTCCTTCCCTGCCAGGGTAAACGACACCATTTTAAAATCTACGCGTTGAACCTTTTCGGGGGTCACAGCTCCATTGCTGGTAGGGGAAGTCGTCATGATACCTTCCTATTTTGTCCAAGTCTCGCGTTTTTGCCGGGCTGTTCGCTCGTTGCGAAGCCCTAAGTCCAAAAGCTGACTCACATCTATGATAAGCGAAACCTTACCGTCGCCCAGAATGGTTGCGCCCGCTATACCAGGGGTATTGGTATATTGGTCTTTGAGAGGCTTGATCACCACATCTTCTTCGCCGATCAAAGCGTCTACCACAAGGCCTATTTTCTTGTCGCCGCTACCTACGACAACTACGTAGTGGAACGGCACATTTTCGTCCGCTTCAATGCCAAACAGACGGTTCAGCCTCATCAGCGAGACCACGTCTTTGCGGACATTAAAGACCTCATAGTTATCAATGACCTTAATTTCAGAGGCTTTGATCCGGTGGCTGTCGATTACCGACGTAATAGGAATGGCATAGACTTCACGGCCCACACGCACCAAGAGCCCTTGAATGATGGCCAAGGTGAGCGGAAGCTTAATGGTGAACTTACTCCCCAGCCCCTTCTCAGACCAAATACTCACCGTACCGTTAAGCTTTTCGATCTGCTTGCGAACGACATCAAGCCCCACGCCACGTCCCGAAATGTTGGTGACCTTTTCAGCGGTCGAAAATCCAGGCTCAAAGATGAGGTTAAAAGCTTCAACATCCGAAAGAATCTTTCCTGGATGCACCAAACCACGTTCTACACCCTTGCGCTTGACGGCTTCGACATCAATACCATTACCATCATCCGAAATTTCGATGACAATCATATTGCCTTCGTTACGAGCCGCAAGAACCACTCGGCCTTCTTCGGGTTTACCCCGCTCTTGCCGTACCGAGGTGCTTTCAATACCGTGGTCTATGGCGTTCCGAACGCAGTGAATCAACGGATCAAGCAAATCTTCAATCACTGACTTATCAAGTTCGGTTTCTTCACCATCAATGACAAGGCTGATTTTTTTGTTGAGCGTCTTCGATAAATCCCTAACCAGGCGGGGAAAGCGTGAAAAAATCTGTGAAATCGGTACCATCCGAATGCGCAGAACTCCTTCGTGGAGTTCGCCGATGATGCGCCCCAAATTCTGGGCCGTTCCCCGAAAGGTTGCTACCGTTCCCTTGAGCTGTGACTCAACAGGGTCGAACAGCGTAAAGGTCTTGCCATAGCGCTCTTGAAGATCTTTTTTGAGCTCTTTGACGGTTTTCCCTTTTTGCAGTTGATCTAAATACTGTGGCAGGGTTTCTAAAAGATCTTTAAGGTCGGTACGGAAGGCTAACGACGCTTCTTGGAGGTGAGTTAAAGCCTCACCAAACTGGTTCGAGATTTGACTAAACGTGGCTTTACTAATGACAGTTTCGCTGACCAAATTTAACAGGTTGTCGATACGCTTCGAGTCCACCCTCAAAATCGAACCGACTACAGCAGACGAAGCCTTTTTCCCTTCTTTTGCCGCTTCGTGTTCTTCGGGAGGTGGCAAATCTTCTTTTACCGATTCACTTGATTCCTCCTGCGAAACAGAAGGACCGGGGACTGACGTCGGAACTTTCGGGGATTCAGCCGTCTTTGCTTGCGGCGGTTCAGGGGCTTTTGCCTTCGCGGGGGCAGGCAAAATCTCTTTTTCTAAGTCCTGGACGGTTACCTTGGTTGTTACATCAGGAATTTGGCATTTTTTCTGAACGACTTGGGGGTCTTTGTCTAAGGCAACAAAGTACTCGACTGTTGGCCAAAACTGATCTTCATAAAGTTTGTCAAATTCAGGAATTGTTTTGAGTACGGAGCCTTGTTCTTTCAAAACCGCAAAAACTTGAATTCCCCCGACCGAATTCATGGGGTTAGCCTCGTCAAACTCAACTACCACGCGGTAGATCGGTCGACCATCGGCCGCTTGTTTGAGCTCAAGCACTTCGTATTCACTCAAGGACGATGCCGCCTTTGTCGGCGAAGTGACAGACGGAGATGGCGGATTAGACACAGGCGCAGCCTTTGCTTGAGCGGCTGACGCTTTGGGTTTGGTCTTTGGTTCGGCACTAGTTGCCAAAAAGCTCGTTAGCCGATTTTTCAGGCCCCCGATATCTTCTTCGTAAATCTCTCCCTCTAAACGGGCCTCAAGCATGAGTTTAATCACATCAATAGATTTCAGAAGCGTATCAACAACCGCCTCAGAAACCTTAACAGCACCGGTTCGGATTTCATCGAGCACATCCTCGACCACATGGGTGAACTCCGAAAGTTCAAACATTTGAACGGTGGCGGCACCCCCTTTTAAGGTATGCGCCGCACGAAAGATTTCGTCGACAGCGTCCTTATTGTGGGGATCATTCTCTAAAACGAGGATATTTTGTTCTAGAGTATCGACTTGCCCTTGAGCTTCCGCAAAGAAGTCCTTCAAGAGCTCTTCATTGTTCGGATCCAGATAGTCGCTCATACCAATAAAGCTTGATATAGAAAATCTATTAAGTCAAGGCAAGAATTTTCGACAAAACCAGGTTCGCCTTCTGGAATTTTGCTTGGTTTGTTATAAAATGAGAAAATGATCCGTTTTTTACTTTTTGTCGGTATCGTGCTAGGGGTTGCCCTCCCCGTTGAGGCTCTCGAATGGAAAGCCTCAACGCTGTGGACTAACTTAACGTGGGCACCAAGCCGACAAGCCGACACAGCCGGAGAAACCTTTTCAGGGTCCGACCTCTACGGAAACGGCTCTTTGCTCCTAACACAAAAACTCAAAAATGATTTTTCCCTAAGCTCGGGCTGGGTTGGAGATCCCATTCAAAGGGGGCGGATTTTTTTAAAGGTAGGCTACTCCCAAGAAAACTTTGCCCTGTCCTTAAGTCCCTTTGTGGGAACCCTAACAACCTCCCAAACCTGGTTTAATCCGGGAATGTCACTCCGGCTCCAAGCAACAAAGCCGGGTTTAGGCTTTATCGGTGCGGGATTTCTGACAACCTTTGCCCCTGTAACCAGCAATGGCGATGCCTATACCTCCGGGATGCACGCCGAGGCTGGGGTCTACTTGGAACATGGGATTCTTACTTTTTCTGTTGAAAACAAGGCCTTTCTAACCGACGACAACGGCGTCTTCGTGAAAGATTCACAAACCCGCTATCTTTTTGATACCGAGGTCTTTGAAAAGAACATTCCCTTTCGCCTTGCCGTAGACTTAGGCTATCAAACGCTGAATCGCACCTACACGGCTTCCGCTGTAACCTGGACTCAAATCGATACGGGCCTGTTCGGTGGACGGGTGAGCTGGGTAACCTCGGCCCATTCTTCGGTCTTTTTGAAAGCCTTAGTTTCGTTATTCAGTTTAGGTGAAGGGGCGGCTATCTATAGTGTTCCCAGCTCCACAGCCCTCTTTGAGCTGGAAGCTGGTTTCGATTATCAAGATTAAGGACTAACCTGAAAAGATCCCTCTTACATGGGTGTGGCCGTCCGGGCTTTGACGAGGGCTTTGATTTCTTTACGCCATTCTGGCGGGTTATGGGGGTCTTCTACCGCGATTTTACGAACAATCTGAAAGTTTTTGGCATCAATATCCTGAACAACACCAAACATACCCGAGCCTAGGTAAGCCAGACGTTCTCCTTCGCGAAGGGTTTCACGTTCCTGAAGTGCTTGAAGAACACAATCAAAATGCGCCGGGCCTTGCTCGGGACCATAGGCAACAGCGCTGGCCATTTCCGCGATCACCTGATGACACACCACACAGGTCAACGAAGCCAAGACCAAGCGGGGAAATTCATCAGGACGGTTGCGGCGGCGAAAGCCTCGGCGTTTATCGGCGTTATTTTCTTTCATGAAGCAAAAAATGCCCCCGATGAATACTCTCTGTCAATAACACGGCAATTTCTAGAATGGCCGCTTGCATGTAGACGGTTTCACCGAGCTTTTTCTTGAGTTCTTGGTACCGGCTTTCCGGCTCTTGCTGAGACATCATGTTAGACCACTCTCCGTAAATGCCCCGGGAAAATGATGAAAACCGTCAGAACCGTGAAAAACCACGTCAAAGCGGACCACTGTCTCCCTCCAACACTGATGTTCGGCGATAAATCGTTCGGCACACCTGAGTATTCTCGCACGTTTGCGGGCATGAATCGAATGTTCCAAGGTTTCTACCCCCCCGCTTCTGCGGGCTTTGACCTCCACAAACACGAGGGTTGAGTCCTTGTATACTACTATATCGACTTCTCCTTCCCGGTACCTGAGATTTCTTTCAAGAATGGCGTAGCCTTGCCTTGCCAGCCATAAGCTAACGGCCTCTTCCGAGACATCCCCACGCTCCCGAGCGTTAGGCTTCGTTGACATCCCGAAAATCCACGGGTCGGGCGATAAAGTTCCCCGAAGTTGCAAGGTCCACCAAGCCGCCGCGATCTTGACGGAATTCGGTGCCAAATTGGTCAATCATAATTCTGACCCGAGGTCGGAGAGGTTTACCGGTCTGAGATTCAGTGACTCGGGCGATACTGCCATCGCTGAGCAAAACAATACTACCGGGGGGGTACATTCCCAAAACAGCCACGAGTTCTTTTACCCAAACGGGGTTGAAACGCTTTTGTTGTTCCGCAATGAGCTGTTTCATCGCGCTATACCCCACCAACGAGCTCCGATAGGAACGTTGGGTCGACCGGGCTACAAAATTGTCCAGCACCGCCGTCAGAGCGGCCCAAGGGTGAAGCTCATTCTCTTTTAAGTTTTGGGGGTAACCTCCCCCCGACCATTCTTCGTGATGTTGCCAGGCAACCTGCGTGGACTCGTAGCTTTCACCCCATTTTTTGACAAGATTAAACGACACACCGGGGTGCGCCGCAATCAAAGAACGTTCTTGCACCGACAGTTTGCCCTCTTTGTGCAATAACCCCGGGGGAACAAAGAGCATTCCCACATCATGAAGAAAGGCCGCGCGAACAAAGAGTTCACGTTTGCGTTCGGTCCAAGCCCGAGAGGTGGCAACCAGCCAGGCAACCAAGGCGACATGCAGGCTCGAAGCAACGACATCGGGGTTTTCCCAACGGCCGGTTAAAAAAAACCTCAACAACGCCCAACCGTGCAGGCTCATCACCCCGTGGAAGTGGCGGGTAAAATCTTCAAAGACTGCAGGCAAAAGTTCTTGTCGCTTAACGTCGGCAAAGATTGCCTCGAGCGTTTGCCGAAGCTGTTGGTGAACCACCCCGGCTTGGTCGTCATCGGGAAAATTCCAAAAAGGAATCTGAGGTTGAATGAGCAAGGACGACATCAGCGCTTGGCCTCCTGCGGTCCGCCTTGCGTTCCTCGCAGGCGGTAAACTTCCGATAAAATCCCAGCAACAAGAGCATAGTGACTTTCCGGGATGAAGGCCCCTTCGGGAAAGGTGAATAAGACCTCCAAAAGGCCAGTTTCACGGCGAATAGGAACCCCGTACTTTTTGGCCAGACTCAAAACTGGCAGAACTTGCAGCCGCGCCGCCTTAAAAAGAATCCGCGGAGCCAGGGTCCCTGGTTCATATTTGAGGCCGACTAATCGACCTGTCTCAGCTTTTCCTTCAGACACTGACATCAATTCCCCGTGGCCCTGTCGCTGGGGGCGAAAGCCGGGAACCTAGCTGAGCTTTCAACCCGTACTGACTCGCCAAGGACACGACCTTACTGACAAATGTACCATGCTTTTGAAATAAAACCTCATCCTCCGGGCGAAAAAATGTCAAATTTACCGAAGAACCTACGAAAAGCCTCAGGGGAACACCCAGACTCCAGGTTACCCAACTCGATTCTATCCTACCTTGAACCTGCCGAGACTTAACCCAAAGACAACCTTTTTGGCCTTGCCACCGAAAAGGTACGGGGTACAAGCTCCAGCCCCCTTTGGCGGTTGAGCCTTGGTTCCAGGCTGTCACTTCGTCACGTTCTTGAGGAGTGGGTTCTAAAAAAGGTTTTTGCAACGCCCGGTCAGGATCTTGCTCTAAAAGTGCTTCAAAGTGTGACCAAGCCGCAATAAAGTTTGGAGTATCGGGCCAACGGCGGGCTTCGGCTTGAGCTCCCCATTCAGCGGCACCGGGAGTTCTTCCGAAACGTGCCATCCGTAGGGCTATGCGTTCGGGATGCGGTGGCAAGCCCAGCTGAACAAAGGCTTGTACCCAGGCTGGTGGTAAATTGGCTAAAGAAGACTGCTCGGTTAGCGGGGCCAAGACCTTCCATAGCCACCGGTTATCCTCTCGTGTGGCTTGAAGCCGCAAGAGTTCGCCTGGTTTGAGCGGGAATTCGGTGGCAACTTGAACAGGTCGACGGTCAACAAGCACGATCGCCGTACTGTGCACTGGGTCGTAGGAGGCCACACGAGCCGTAAAAAAAGACCCCGTCTTTCCCCCTAAGGGAAAAAAACGGGGTGAGGGAATCAGGGTTCCCGAGAACACCTGCAAGGGATACGCCCTTTCCGGCCTTAAACCGAGTCTTTCTTCTTGATCAGTTCTTTTACCTTGGCGGCTTTACCGACACGGTCGCGCAAGTAATACAGCTTGGAGCGGCGGACACGGCCCGGACGAACCATTTCAACCTTTTCAATCCGAGGGGAGTGAAAGGGGAATACACGCTCGACGCCAACACCGAAGGAAATTTTGCGCACGGTAAAGGTCTTGCGCAGCCCGGAATTCTGCATTGCGATCACGGTGCCTTCGTACACCTGAATTCGCTCCGTTTTACCTTCAACAATCTTAAAATGCACCTTAACGGTATCGCCCACTTTAAAAGGGGCAACTTCTCTCAGCTGTTCAGCTTCGATCGTCTTAATTAGGTCCATGACAATCCTCCTCGTTTTCTCTGTGACCCAGGCGGTCCAGCAAATCTGGCCGCAAACGTTTTGTTTTTTCGACACTTTTCTGTGTCCGCCAATCCGCTACCCGGCCATGATGGCCCGACAGCAAAACTTCCGGAACAGACCTACCGCGAAATACCTCCGGGCGCGTATATTGCGGATACTCCAAGAGTCCCGCGCCAGAAAAGCTTTCTTCTTCGAGTGAGCGAGGTTTAATAACCCCGTCACGAAGCCGGTAGATGGCATCAATGAGGACCAACGAAGCAATCTCGCCCGAAGACAGCACATAGTCTCCGATCGAAATCTCTTCATCGACATACTCGTCGATGATGCGTTGATCAATGCCTTCGTAGCGTCCGCAGATCAGCACCAGCTCATCTTCTTTCGCTAACTCTTCGACCATTCTCTGCGTGAGAGTACGGCCTGACGGTGTCGGATAGAGGGTCCTTTTCGCTAAAGCTCCCACAGAATCCAGAGCTTCGGCCAAAGGTTCCGGTTTGAGGACCATACCGGCGCCACCGCCATAAGGGACATCATCACAGGTTTTATGGCGATTATGCGCAAAGTCGCGAATATTCACCAAATTGACAGTAATAAGACCCTTGTCACGAGCTTTTTTCATCAACGATGTTTGAAAAAAGCCCTCTAAAATTTCGGGGAATAAACTCAGAACCGTGAAAGTCATTCTAAAATCCACGGTGTCAAAAGCTGCATCGTCTGTCCGGTCAGATCAATGTCACCCCAGTACTGTTGCTGAAACGGCACCAAGGCTGTTCCGCCCTCTGTCTTGGCCACCTCAATGAGCGGGGCCACGCCACCTTCTAGGTACCCGGTAACTGTCCCTAGCACCTTGTCACCGTCAACCGCACGGCAACCAATCAGATCCCCGAGGTAAACCTCACCAGGTTCTAACTTAGCGGCTTTGTCACGTTCTACCCAGATCTCCCAATTTGCCAAGGTTTTGGCAAGCTCGGGGGTATCGATCCCGGCTAACTTCAGCAGAGGTATTTCTCCCGCCAGGCGAAACGACTCAACCTGAAAGTCCTTTTTTAAGGATCCCTGGCGAAGCTCAACCTGACTCAGCTGGCTGAAATGCTCGTATTCCCCAGAAAAGCTAAAAAACTTTAGCTCACCGTGAACACCGTGACTGCTCCGGATTTTTCCGACGGCCATGAAGGTCGCCATGGATCAATCCAGAATTTCCAGAACGACCCGCTTTCCTGACTTCGTAGACGAAGCGTTCAAAACGGTACGGATCGCTTTGGCGATACGTCCTTGCTTTCCGATCACTTTTCCGAGATCGGTGGGCGCGACGCGCAATTCCAGGATCGTGGATTTTTCGCCTTCGATCTGGTTGACAATCACTTCGGACGGATCATCCACCAGCGATTTGGCAATGTATTCAACGAGTTCCTTCTCCACAACCCTACCCTCTTCAGCCCAAATAGAACTTATTCTTGTTCAGAAGGCTCTTGACGGTCGGTGACACCTGAGCGCCCTTTGAGAGCCACTCGCGGATGCGTTCAGCTTGGAACACAACCTGACCTTCTTCTTTTTCCACTGGATGGTAGAAACCTACTTCTTCCAGAGTCCTCCCGTCACGGGGAGAAGTTGAATTGGCAACCACGATACGGTAATAAGGCCGCTTCTTGGCGCCGAATCTTTTCAGACGAATCGAAACGCTCATCGTTCCTCCTTTAAAATGGCATACCGCCAAACTGCTTGGCGACCTTCGATTGAAGGTCCTTGCTTTTGGCGACTTTCTTCATCATGAGTTTCGTTTTCTCGAACTTCTTCAAAAAAACATTCACGTCGTAGACCGTAGTCCCACTGCCCTGCGCCACGCGTTTACGGCGGCTAGGCCCCAAGATCAACGGATTCTTACGTTCTTTGAGGGTCATCGACAGGATGATCGCTTCTTCACGCTTCATGAGCCGTTCATCGACAGCACCCTCGGGAACTTGTCCCGCCAAGCCCGGAATCATGGCCATGAGCTGTTGAACCGAGCCCATCTTGCGGACCTTTTTAAATTGGTCTAGGTAATCTTCAAGGGTAAAGGTGCTTGACGCCATCTTCGTCTGAAGCGCGGCGGCTTCTTTGGCATCAAAGGTTTCTTGGGCTTTTTCGACCAACGAAACAACGTCACCCATGCCCAGAATCCGACTGGCGAAACGATCTGGGTAAAAGGGTTCAAGGTTTTCAATCTTTTCACCAACACCCACAAACTTAATAGGCTTACCGGTGATAGTTTTCAGTGATAAGGCAGCTCCACCCCGGGTATCGGAATCGAACTTTGAAAGAATGATACCGGTGAGACCCACCTTGGTATCAAAAGTTTGCGCAATTTCTACAGCATTCTGACCGGTCATGGCGTCGGCGACCAGCAAGGTTTCGACAGGGTCAACGGCTTTCTTTACAGCGGCGACTTCGGCCATGAGGGGTTCGTCCACCTGCAGACGGCCCGCCGTATCAACGATCATGGTATCAAAAAGGTTCTTCTTAGCGAATTTGAGGGCATTTTGAGCCACACGTACTGGATCCTGAGAAGCCTCTTGATAGACTTCGACCCCAATAGAACGGCCCAAGACCGCCAATTGCTCAACCGCGGCCGGGCGTTGTAGGTCGGCTGCTACAAGAAGAACCTTGCGGCCGCTGTTTTTTAACCGGGCGGCAAGTTTTGCCGTTGTCGTGGTTTTTCCCGAACCTTGAAGGCCTAAAAATAAAACAACACTGAGCGTATCGGGGCCCTTGAGGGCTAAATCTTGCTTTTCGTCCCCGAGCAGTTTCACCATGCGGTCAAATAAGATTTTGACAAACTGCTGACCAGGATTAACCGAGCGCAGAACCGCGGCACCCTGAGCTTCCTCTAAGGTTTGATTCACAAAGCGCCGAACGACACGGAGGTTAACGTCAGCCTCGAGCAGAGCGATTTTAATCTCTTCAAGAACTTCTTGAACGTTCTTTTCAGAAATCGAGGCTTTACCGGACAATGTCCTGAGAATATCAGAAAACTTAGACGTCAGACCTTCAAACATAGACGTTAGTTTATACAGTATTCACAGGATTTTCGTCAACCCAAGTTACCGTACGTCAAGAATTTGACGGTCTAAGGCGGCGCTCCGTTCGCCGGCTTTCATCCAAAACGAGCTCAGCGGATAGTCGCTGACGAGGGTGCGGTAAAGCCGCCACGCTTTGATCAGATCCTGCTCACGCCCCGGCTGTTCAAGCAACGAGGCTTTTAAAAACAACCAGCGGTCCCGAGCGGTAGGAATGGGGTACCACGTGGGGTAATAGGCCGCCCAAGCCAGACCGTCGTCAGGTCGTTTGAACTTCTTTAAGGCGGCAAGAACATCGAGGTACAGCTGTTCCTGGGGAATTTGGTGAAACTTCACCCAGTAGGGCAAAAGCGTTTCTAAATCGTCCTTGGGGTCGGCCAAGGCCAGCCGAGTGGCTAGCTCTAAGCTGGCCGAGCGTTGCGGCGACTCTTTGGCCAGGTTGCGGCGAAGGTACTTTAGGGCTTCTTCTGGTTGACCGTTTTGTGCCAAAAGACTGCCTATCTTCCAGTTAGCCAGAGTATTTTCGGGTGAATAATCCCGTAAAAGCGTCTGCACGGCGGGCGGCACATTACCCTGGAGGGCTTCCACCGTGGCCTTTTCTTCCGGAGTTGGTTTTTCAGAGGGTGCCGACTGCACACTGGCGCCCGCAAGAGTCTCCGACGGGCGCGAAGCTCTTGGTAACACGTGAAGCTTAACCAAGCGGCTTTCGACCATCCCGGTGGCTAAATCTTGGCGCTGAAAGACCAGGCTCCACTCGCCTGGTTTCTGGGGGCGAAAGAGAAAGCTGGTTCCCTTGGCCTCCCTCCGGCTTTCAAGAAAACCTACCTCTTTTTGCTGCCTCGAAGGGTCAAGGTACACCCAGTTGGTCTTGGCGAATTGCACAAAAACATCCTCGCCAGCATGAGCGGTGATGTCCTGAGGTTTAACATCCCCCGTGGCTTGCGGGGTGCTGGGAAGCAGACTTGGCACGGCTTCGGGGGGCGGACCCGCGGGTGCTGGTAAAGCCGGCTGGGCAGGTACCCAAGTGGCATTTTTTTGGTCTGGAGCCGGCGAAGGCGAGGGAGCCGGTGAAGGGGCTGGCAAGGAGCCTTCGCCCGAGCCTGTTGGCGGTGAGGATTTTGCTTGAGGCGGTACTGGGGACTGCAACGGCAGTAAAGGGGGTTGGTAGGGTTGTGCTGGCGGCGGGTTGAGCAACCCAAGAACTAACGGTGCATGCTGGGGAGTCAGCAGGTAATGCTTGGGCAATTCTACCGCCAGCGGGTCAACAAGAACCCTTGCCAAAGGCGGCCGTTGGGGGGTTGGCTCAAAGTGAACCGGGTGCGAAGGCCCAGGAGTCGGCTTTGTCGGCGTTTTCAACGCTACCGTCGAACACGAGGCCATCACAAGTGCCACGAGGACCCACAAGCCTTGGGCACGCATCAAGGCGCCTCGTTCAACAGGTTGCGAATCTGTTGATTGTTCTTTTCGGGCAGATGGAGCAAGTTCAACTGAGTCGGTGGGATCCAGTACTGTTTGAGCTGTTGGCTAATGCTATTCAGCCCTTGATCGGAGGGGCTGTTCCAAGGACCTGACAACCAACTCCCCCCCGGTTGAGCAAAGCGAAAATCATTTAAGAAAAGTTCCTTGGGAATGGTGGAAGCCACAGTGGAACGAAAGGGACTCTGCGTGGGCAAAAGATCATTCGGTACGGCGGGCTTTCCCAAAATTACCGCCAAAGTGGTCACCAGAGCCGCAAGCAAGGATAATCCCCCCGAGACGAGCCAGAAAACCCGCCATTCTCGCGGTTGGATCAGCTTCTTTTTCTCGAGCCTCATCGCCCTACCCTCCGCCTCATGACTGATCCCCTTGTGAATCCCCCGTAGACAGTCGAAGGGCAATGATCTTTGAAATGCCAGGGTCTTCCATAGTAACACCGATCATCGTCGATGCGCCCGCTGCGGTTTTTTTATTGTGCGAGATGACAATGAACTGCGAGGTTTTGGCGAACTCGAAGAGCATGTTGACAAAACGGTCCACATTGGCTTCATCCAAGGCGGCGTCGATTTCATCCAAAAGACAAAACGGTGAGGGTTTGACTTGAAAGGTGGCAAACAAGAGGGCCACCGCCGTCATAGATTTCTCACCCCCAGACAGAAGGCTAATGCTTTCTAGCTTTTTTCCAGGGGGCTGACAAAAAAGATCAATACCCGATTCCAGGGGGTTAGCCGGATCACTTAAGCGCAACTCGGCCCGGCCACCGCCGAACAACCGACGAAAGACCTGGTGAAACTGAGTTTGAATCTCACGGAAGGTTTTTTCAAACAGCAGGACACTTTCACGACGAATTTCTTTGGTCACCTGATTGAGGTCTTCGCGGGCTTTTTTCAGGTCTTCGGATTGCGAGGTCAAAAACCGGTACCGTTCATCCACCTCGGCAAACTCTTCGACCGCCATGAGGTTGACCTGACCCAACGCTTTTAAAGCTTCTTTCTTGTCGTTCCACAGGTCTTTTTCATCCGCATTGTCCAGGCTGTCGAGTGTCGCCAGCGACTCTGCCAGATCCACGGAATGTTTATCGCGAAAGTGATCTAAAACGGCCTGAATTTCGGTATCAAGCTGGGCTTTGTGCACCTGAAACCGTTCCACTTCGCGCTGAAAATCCGCCAGCTGATTCATTTTTTGCTTGATGCCTTGTTCCAACCCCAGCATTTGCTGGTTCTTTTCACGGATGGAGGCCTCCAGCTTATCGGTATCACCCCTCAGAACATTATCCTGGCGGGCAAGCTCGGCCTCTTGGGCCTTTAACCCCTCGAGATTCGTATCAATCAGGCGGATCCGTTCGCGGTGCTCTTCTTGATCGCGCTCATTTTCTTGACGGCTCCATTCTTGTTCCTGAACTCGTTGGTAAAGTTCCGCTAAAGCCGTTTCTCCGGCTTGAGCCTGAGCGTTCATGGTACCTTGCCGAATTTTTAGCTCTTCGAGGCTCTGCCGGTACTCTTCGACTTGTGCGGTAAGGCGGGTAGCTTGGGCACGGCGGGTCACAATCTCGTCCTGCGCCGCTGTCGCCCGCTGACGGCTGGCGTTGATTTTTCCTTCCAGGGACCGTTTTTGAGTGACAATGCCTTCGGGGGCCAAGAACTCCTGCAAAAAACTCGGCACGGAAGCCCGATACCGAACCCAATGCTCCTGAACGTCGCTTAACAGGGTGGCAAGTTCCTGCCAGTTTTGGGCCACCTTTTCTAAAAAGGCCCAAGGAGCGTCGTCTGGCCAGGAACGGACCGAAAGAACATCGGTTAAGAGTGCGGCACGGCCCTTTGTTTGAAGGAGGGCGTTGGCCAGGCCCTGATCAACCAAGTGTGCCCAACTTGACATCTGGGCACTGTCAGGGGCCGTCTGAAGGCCCACTTCAAGTTCGTGCACCAAGCGGTCGGTGACAGCACCTAGCTCGTTGAGTAACTGCCGTTCTGTTTGAGTTTCGTTAGTTAGAGTTTGCTCGGCGTCCTGAATCTGCTGTGCCAGAGCAACCAGCTCCAGCTTCGCGGTTTCAATATTTCGTTCAAAGAGCGTGATGTTGTCTTGGCAAGCCGCGAGTTCTTGATCGCGCTGATGCTTTTGAGCCAGCTTTTCCTGAGTTTCTGCTTGGAGGGCACTCAGGCGTTCGGCAAAAGTTTTGGCCCGACTTTCGGTCAACGCCAGCTGGTTCTCGTGGTGTGAACGGCGTTCTTGCTGAACCTTTACCTGGTTTTGAATCGAGGATTTTTCAAGGTCCAACCCATAAAGCTGTTTTTGCCCCGCCACCAGTTGTTCTTCCCAGCCGGATACTTCCTTTAACCCCGCCTCGAGCGTTCGGTTGAGCTCTTCCAAACCATTTTGCGTGTCCGAGCGTTGCGCTTGCTTTTCTTCGAGCTTTTGAGCCCAAACTGAACGGCTGGTGGTAAGTTCCTTGATCTTGCGCAGTTGCTGGCGTTTTTCAAGCTCAAAGACTTCTTGCCTGAGGGCGCGGTAAGCCTTAGTCTTTTCGGCCTGCTTTTGCAGGCTTTCGCGAGTTCGGCGAATCTCGGCAAGAATTCCTTCAAGCTGACGGAGGTTTTCTTCGGTTTTTTCTAGTTTGCGCTCCGCTTCTTGACCGCGCATGCGGGTTTTGGTAATCCCTGCGGCTTCTTCAAACAGGTACCGCCGTTCTTCGGGTTTCGTCGACAAAATTTGATCGATCCGTCCCTGCTCCATCACCGAATACGCTGACTTACCTACCCCGGTATCATAAAAGAGTTCTCGAACTTCTTTGAGCTTGACGGGCGTTTCATTTATAAAGTATTCACTTTCGCCCGAGCGGTAGAGACGACGTTTGACGCAAATTTCGGCGACATCAAGGTCAAGCACGCGGGTTTCATTCGAAAGGGTAAGGCTGACTTCGGCAACGGCCAGGGCTTTTCGCGACTCAGTTCCGTTAAAGATGAGGTCTTCCATCTTATCAGCGCGCAAGGAACGGCTAGCCTGCTCGCCGAGCACCCATTTGAGAGCGTCTACAACATTGCTCTTGCCACAGCCGTTCGGGCCGAGCAGGGCGGTGATTCCCGGCGTGAATTCGATCCGGCTACGGTCAGCAAACGACTTGAAGCCAAAGATCTCCATACTTTTCAAAAACAAAGATGACCCCTGGGCGCAAGAACAATTTTCTGATTAACATTAGCATTCAGCGAAGAAAAACGCAAGGTTAAGGACAAAGGCGGTGGGGATGGAGCAAACAGGAAAGATCATCTGTGGTCTGGATGAAGCAGGCCGTGGGCCCTTAGCCGGCCCCGTAACGGCGGCCTGTGTTATCTTAGGTCCTCACTTTCCCCTTGACGAAGTCGCTGATAGCAAGACTTTGTCCGAAAAGGCCCGCGAACGGGCCTTTAAGCTCATTCTGAGCCAGGCGCAAGTCGGGCTTGGGTGGAGTTGGCCTGAAGAAATTGATCGCCTGAACATTTTGCAGGCTAGCCTTTTGGCAATGCGCCGAGCCTACGAAGCCTTGGGGCGTTCTGCCGATTATGCCTATGTCGATGGCAATCAATGGCCGGGGTTGCCCATTCCCGGCGAAGCCGTTGTCCGAGGAGACGCTTTAATCCCCTGCATTAGCGCCGCTTCGATTGTGGCCAAAGTGGCCCGCGATCACTGGATGCTCCGCTGGTCCTGGTTGGATGATCGGTATGGCTTTGAAATACACAAAGGGTACCCTACGGCCGCTCACCGGCAGGCGCTGGTGCAACACGGTCCGTCGGTCATTCACCGCAAAAGTTTTCGTTGGAAAGCGGTGTAAGGCAAAAAAGTGGTTTGCTAGAGTCTTACTCGTGGTGGCGGTCGCGAACATCTTCGCGATCACGATCCCGGTCACGAACGACGGCGCGGTAACGAACGGGGCGGTCGCCAGCGGGTTTGGCGGCCTTCTTTTCCGCTTTCAAAAACGCTACGGCTTGATTTAAGCCATCCAAAAAGGTTTCCAGGTCTTCTTCAAAGACGACCATCGAATGACGCTCGAAGGAACTATCAACCTGCTTTTTACTTTCTACCATGTTAAGGAACAGGTCGCCATGGCGGTTTTCCTTGATGTTAAAGAAATATGTCCGCTTGCCTGTCGACGTTTTGGTAGAAAAGACTTCACCCCGAATACCCATAACCCTCTTCCTCTTGCGTGGTGCTACCGTACTCGATTTTTGCACCCTTGGGCAAGGGCCTTTCTCGGGTCCGCCACTGTTCTAAGAATTTTGCAATCCGGGGGGTGAGGTCACGGCGTGGCAAAACCCAGCGCGGGGTTTCGGGAACCGAGGCCAAAAAGGCCTGCCCGTAAGCCTTGTTTACCAGGCGGTTATCGAGAACGACAATGGCCCCGTAGTCGGCAGAATGCCGAATCAAGCGACCAAAGCCTTGCTGAAATTTCATGACAGCTTCGGGCAGACTGTAGGACATAAAAGCATCCGCTCCCGAGCGTTTAAGGGCTTCTAAACGGGCAGCAAGCACGGGCTCACTAGGGACTCGGAAGGGTAAGCGCACCATCACGACTAGGCTGAGGGTTTCACCGGGGCTATCAATGCCCTCCCAAAAGCTATCCGTGGCCATGAGCACACTCGAGACTTCGCGCTTAAAGCGTTCAAGCAACCGGGAACGGTCTTCGTCGCCCTGACGGTAAACCGGGATTCCCGCTTCGACCAGCGCCGGTCGTACCGCTGTGTAGGCCTTGTTCAGAGCATCATACGAGGTAAACAGAACCAGGGCACTACCGCCGCATGCGGTTAACAGACTGATGAGGTACTCCGCAACGGCAGGGGTAAAGGCCTCACTGTCCGGCGGAGGAAAATCGGCGGGGATGCCGACAACCACTCGCGATGAATAGTCGTACGGGGAAGGAAACACTCCCAAAAGCCGTCGTTGCGGAGGAACGAGGTCAAGCCCCAAACGGCCGCCCCAGTAGGTGAACTTGCCTTGGACAGCCAAGGTTGCCGAGGTAAACATGACTGTCGAGAAGGGCTTAAAGACGGCGTCTTGAAAAACCTGACGCACGCTCAGAGGTGACACCGTCCAAGTAACAAAGGTTTGACCGAGGGCATCACGGCCTTTTTGAAACCAAAAGATGTCTTCGGCTAGACCATCCCAATTTTTAAAACGATCTAACATCTGAGCCAAACCTTCAAGGCGGCGTAGGGTCGTTTTGAGCTCTTGGACCTCGGGAGGGCGTTCTTCTTGGTCTTCCCAAGCTTCAGCCAAGTCATCACAAAGGTGCAAGAGCTTACTAAACGGCTTTTGCACACTGTGAATGGTAGGCACCATAGATTCTTGCCACCAAGCGCTCTGCTCTTTGGTAAGACGAAGCGAGGACTCGCTGACCAAGGCTTCGGCCAGCATACGGTCAGTGGCCTCAAGCTGTGTCGTCAAGGCAGAAATCAGCCCCGGAATTTCCCCAAGGTTTAAGTTTTGGGTAAACAATCCCCTCAGAGGGGGAATCAAGCCCAGCTCGGTACCGCGGCGTTTTCGATACAATCGGTTTAACTGTTTTTGCAGCAGAGGTCTGGCAAATTCGCCCGAAAAGTAGCTGGTGGCGCTTTTTTCAAGGCTGTGGGCCTCATCAAAGATCAAACGCTGAAACGGCGGCATTACGGCGGCGGTCTCAAAGCCCAGCCCTTCGACCCGTAAGGCTAGATCGGCAAACAAAAGATGATGGTTGGCTATTAAAATTGATGCCGCCGAGGCTTCTTTTCGCGCTTTGGCCAAAAAGCAGCTTTCGGCCTGGGCACAACGCACCCCCGAACAAGCATCCACATCACTACAAATACGGCTCCAAAGTTCTTCTGAGGGGGGGCTGGTCAATTCTTGAAAGGCACCCGTTCGCGATTGGGCCGCCCAATCCGCCAGACGGGTGAGCTCCCCCACGCTCTGAAGGTCAGCAGGGTCCCGAAGTTCTTCGGCCAAACGGTGGGGACAAACGTAGTTTCGTCTTCCTTTGACCAAAACAGTCTTAAGTTTTGTTCCTAAGGCTTTTTGAACAAACGGAAGGTCCTTTTCAAACAACTGTTGCTGAAGGTTAATCGTCGCGGTGGCAATCACAAGCTTTTCAGCGTTGCGTTGTGCCCACAGCACGGCTGGTAACAAGTAGGCAAACGACTTTCCGACCCCGGTTCCCGCCTGAGCGACGACAACGCCGTCTTCGTTTAAGCCTCGAACAAACAGCTTTAAAAGTTCCAACTGTTGCTCACGGGCTTCATACGACGGCAACAGGCGAGAAAAGGCCCCCCCGGGGAGCAAGGCAGAAACAGCTTCTTCATAAGGCAGGGTTTGAATTTCGTGAAGAAGGACCGGTTCGCTAACCGCGTAGACTTTTTCGGCTTCATTATCGATGATCCAAAAGCCAATTCCCTGTTGCCCCAAGGTATTGGCAACCGAAAGGTCTGGTCGACTGGGCTCCAGGAGCCCCGAGGGGTGATTATGAATCACAACATCACCCCGTTCCATGTGGGGATACAAGGCTGGTACTTCTTCAGCGGTACCCCTGGCACCCACCTCTACCCGGGCAATTCGTTGATCTTCACCAAGGTGACCAATAAACAAGACCTCGCGGCCCTGGGCCTGCCGAAGTTCGTGACGGATTTTTGCCAACGCTTCGTCGGTAAAGCGTTCTTCGGTCCTCATGCCGGCGACGCCGCCCAAGCCGTCAAAAGCTGGGCCATGGCCGCTTGAGCATCCCTTCCGGCCTGTTCCACTTCAGTATGGTTCAAAGGCTTTGCCGAGAGCCCTGCCGCTAAGTTGGTAACAACCGAAAGTCCCGCCAAGGTTAACCCGCAAGAACGGGCCGCCAGGGCTTCGGGTACCGTCGACATACCCACCAAATCGGCACCAATCGTCTTAAGAAACCGTATTTCAGCCGGAGTTTCATAATTAGGGCCGGTAAGTCCGGCGTAAACGCCTTCAGCCAAACGGTAGCCCCAAAGCAGGCTGGCCAAATTTTGCAGTTGAGTGCGAAGGCTTGCACTATAGGCCTCGGTCATATCAAAAAACCGGGGACCAAACGATGGGTCATGAGGCCCCACCAGAGGGTTGCCCCCCATCAAGTTGATATGATCACGGATCAGCACCAAGTCACCGGGATGATACGAGGCATGAATTCCTCCAGCGGCATTTGTCAAAAGAATGGTTGATACCCCCAAGCGGTGGGCCAAAAAGGAAGGAAAGGCGGCGGTATGAAACGAGTACCCCTCGTAATGATGAAAACGGCCCAGAAACACCAGGGCCTTGGGACCTATTTTGAGCAGGCCCTTATGACCAGCTACGGTCGAGCGAGGCATTCCCGGAATTTCGGCATAAGCAAACTCTTGACCTTCAAAGGCTTCCCCAACCTCCGAAAGTCCTGAGCCCAAGACAAAGGCGAGCGGTGGCCGGAAAGAGGTACGAGCCAGTAAGTACTGAGCCACCTCAACCACTGAAAAATCTGAGTCCTTCATAGAGCCTCCGCTTCTCACACTACCAAAAAATCCAAGGTCGGCCAATTCCTTGGGCTTCCTTGACAGGAAAAATCCTTTCTTTTAGGGTTGTCCCCATGGTCGTTTTTAAATTTGGCGGAACTTCGGTACAAGACGCTGAGGCAATGAAGCAAGTCTTAGAGATCATCACACCCCATCGGCAGACGGGGTTGATCCTTGTCAGCTCGGCCATGGCCGGTGTTACAAACACCCTGGTTGAGCTGATTCAGGCCGTCAAAACTGAGGATCGAGACAACGCCGAGAGGCTGTTAAATGCGCTCGAAGAGCGCCATACCCGCGTTCTTGACGAACTGACCTCTAACGCCCACGAGATCGCTTCAAAGGCGGTCAAGGTGGTGTTGCGCGACATGCGGACACTGGTTAAAGGAAGCTTTTTACTCGGAGAATGCTCACCTCGGGTCTCGGACGCACTGTTGGGCTCAGGAGAATTACTTTCGACCGCTCTGTTGCACGGTCTAGCTTTGCAAGCTGGTCTTTCGTCTCAGCTCATGGATGCTCGAAAACTGTTGGTCACTGATGACCGGTTTGGCGAAGCAGGGGTCTTGTGGCCTGAAACCCAGGCCAAGGTTTCGGCTGTTTTAACTCCCGAACCAGGAAAAGTCTATATTCTTCAGGGGTTTATCGGGGCAACAGTCCACGGGGTGGCTACCACCTTAGGGCGAGGCGGTTCCGATTACTCAGCCTCGCTGTTTGGCGCCGCAGTTCAAGCCCAACGGATTGAAATTTGGACCGATGTCAACGGAATTATGACGACAGATCCTCGCAAAGTGCCGACGGCCCGCTCGATTCCGGTCATGACTTATGCGGAGGCCGCTGAGTTGGCCTTCTTTGGTGCCAAAGTTGTTCACCCCGCGACCATCCAGCCCGCCGTCGAACGGGACATTCCTGTTCTGGTCAAGAATACCAAGAATCCCACCCATCCTGGAACCATCGTGCAGGGCGAGGCCCCTTTGTCAGGCGTCCGGGCTATTGCAGGCCGTCAGGGTGTCACGTTAATTACTGTTACTTCAAGCCGGATGCTGATGGCCTACGGTTTTTTAAAGAAACTCTTTACGATTTTTGATGCCTTTGAAACCTCAGTCGATCTTATTGCCACCAGCGAGGTTTCGGTATCCATGACCATCAATAGTTGCAAAGATCTCGCCGGTTTGCGGCAGGCCCTTGAGTCCCTGGGTACCGTGCGCATTCAACCCGACATGGCAATCTTGTCACTGGTCGGAAAAGATTTGTGGAAAGACGGCAAGTTCTTGGTCGAGGCCTTTGCCGCCTTGCAAGGAATCCCCGTTCATCTGGTGTCGATGGGGGCCTCAGAAATTAACGTTTCGTTGGTTCTCAAGGCCAGTGAGCTCGATGAGGGCGTTAAGCGGACCCACCGAGCTTTTTTTGATCAAAGCTGAGGCGTAAATTGCCCCTTTCAGAACTTGACTTCATAAAAGCAGCCTGCGGTCATGGCGATTACCTCCTCCTTCGAGCCCAGCTTTCGGGCGAACAGCTTGAAGGCTCAGCCTTTCAAGAGTTGGCCAGGCGCTTGTGCTCTCGGCGACGAGGCGTGGGCGCCGATGGGGTTTTAGCGTTTACCCGCAAGCAAAGTCACCCTTGCACCGTGTATGCCGCCTCGCCCCGGTTTCCTAACGACACGATTTCAGGTGACGCCCTGTTTTGTGCCGCCCGTTTTCTTTTTGATCAAGGGGAATACGGAATCAAACCGTTTCCTCTTCAGTTTCAAGGGCGCCTGTTTACTGTCGAATCCGTAGATTCACAGAACTTTAGGATCGAGATTCCCCCACCGTCCAACGCCGGCCAAGAGCCCGACTGGAATCGGCCCCTTCTTAGAACCAGGATTCAAGAGACAGACCTTGTTCCCTGGGAGGGGGCTTGCCGTTTAGGGACAGTCTATGCCCCAGCTTCTGACACAGCGGTTCTTCGCAAAACGGCTCGGGCGTTGGCTCAGGCACCTAGGGCTCAAGCTCAGGGTGTGGCTCACCAACCTTTGGTCGCGTTTTCGACTCCGCAAAAAGACCTTGTGACCGCTTGGGTCTATGCTACCAGTTGGTTTGATCAATCCTTTGCGGCGGCGGCGGTGGCTCTTCATTCCCACCTTGAAGGCTTAAGTTCCAGCGAAGTTTTGGTCAGCCTAAACAACCAGCCCTTTTACCTTCAAGTGGAACTTCCCGGCCCTCGTGTCTGGGTAACTGCCCCTGTTCAATATATCTTTCAAGGACTTTACTCCGCAGAGACTTCCTTTTTCTAGCAACTCCGTTTATTCTGTTCGCAGGAGTGAGGTATGGACCCGCTGTTAGACCGGCTAGGAAGATTGTTTCGATCGTGGAGTACCGACAAATCCTCCGATTCTTTCACCGAGGATCCGGATCAACGCGCGGCTGAAGAAGAGCTTGACGCTTTTCTTCGCGGCGAGCCCCCTCGTAAACCGTCATCACAGGGCTCAAAATCGTATCATCATGAACGCCCAACTCACGAAGCCCCTAAACCCGCCCTCGACCCGAAAATCTTGTCCGCCTATCAGGTTTTGGGTCTAACGGGAAATGAATCCTGGGGAGCCATCGAGACGGCCCATAAAGCCCTGCTGAGACAGCATCATCCCGATAGACACGCTAGCAACCCCCGGGCCTACCAAGAAGCCACGCTAACCTCCCAACGCCTCAACGAGGCCTTCCAAACCTTAAAAAAACATTGGGGTCGCTAATGCCCCAAGAGCTTTGGATCGATTCCACCTCAACTTGGGAACAACACGCACCCCGCTTGGCCCGCGAGTCGGTGTTGGCTGTCGATCTAGAGGGCGATTTTATGCTTTACCGCTACGGTCGTCGCATTTGTCTGTATCAACTGGCTTTTGAAAATGGCGATATCTGGTTGATCGATCCTCTGGCGGGCTTTTCCCTCGACCAACTTTTCCAAGCCTTTTCGAACCCCAACCAAATCAAAGTATTTTGGGGGGCTTCAAACGATGTACGGTACCTTAAAGCCCTAGCAGGCTGTCAGCTTCAAGGGCTCGTAGACCTCTGGGAAGCCGCCAAATTGATCTTGCATCCTCGCCCTTCACTGTCAATGGTTCTTCAAGATACCTTGGGTGTTACCATCGCCAAAGAAGTGGCCCTTCAAACCTCTAATTGGAACACCCGGCCCCTGTCCGAGGACCAACGTCGCTACGCTGCCCAAGACGTACGGTATCTGTTGCCCGTCTGGCGGGGCTGGCAGACCGCTCTGACCGGAGCGTTGGCCACTGTCTTTCAAAAACGAATGAACCACCTTTTGGCACTTGAGGTTAAACCCGAGCTCCCCCCCGTTGAACGTATCAAGGGTCGTTTTCTCTTGACTCCTGACGAACTCGAAAGACTGAAGCACTTAGCCAATGAACGCGAAATCGAAGCTCAACGCCGGGACCTGGCCCCCTGGCGCTTAGCTGAAAATGAAAAACTTCTAGCCTGGGCCAAATCAGGACAAATTCATGCTTGGGAGACTTAACTTATGCCGCAACAAGATTCCTCTCGCTCACAAGCTCACTTACTAATCTTGCAAGAGGAGCTAAAAATCCTTCGCGAGAAAAACCAACAGCTTCAGCAACAGCTGGAAACTTCCCTGCAACGGCACCGCGAAATCGAACAACGCTTGGCTTTGCATCCCATCTCGGGGCTACCAACGCACTATATGATGGAAGCCCAAATCCAAGAGCTTCTGAGTGCCGCCGAAAAGGATTCGTTTCACAGCTACGCCTTTGTTCTGATTCAACTAGGCCCGGCCTACGACATGGTCAAGCGCACCATGAAGTCCAGTGTTGCCGAGTGGGTGCTTTACCAGTTATCACAAAGGCTGAATTTGCTTTTGGCTACCGACGACCATATTTTTCACA
>JAJXVP010000149.1 GCA_021782055.1 bacterium
ACTGGACAGCGGCAGAGGCTAAATGCTCACCCAACTTTCGTCCTCGAAAGCCGGTTTCACGAATCCCTACCAGGGACAATTGAAGTTTGTTCAAAAACTGATTGAGGGCCGCTGCGGATTGTCCAAGCTCGTCGTGAGACGTTTCGTCCAAACGGAGAGTGAGGTCGCTGACTGAGCTGGCTAACTTTTCAAGAAGCCGTAATTGGTGTCCCAGGACACGCGAAATTCTCAGACTTATCCAAAACCCAATAACAATGGTTAGCACTAAACCGACGGAGCCAAAAATCATCAAAAGGTTTTTATTGTTGATGGTTGCTTGAACTACCGACTTTCTCAATGCGGCCCGTTCGGCCTGAACCGATGAGTTTATTTGTTTCAAAGAAAGCTCAATTTGTTTTCCTGACACATCAAACGTACTCATAACCCGGTCGCCGCGAGCTTTGGCGAGCTTGTAGGCAGGAACCATGGCAATACCATTGTTCCAAAATTGCGGCAAAACCGCCGCATACTGTTCATAGTCATGGCTTCGCACCGAAGACGCATCCAGAGCTTGAAGTTCTTTTAGGTCCGCTTCAGCCTTCGACTTTGCCGTTTGCCCCTGAGTGATCGACTCAGGGTCATACGTCAAACTGGCATCAGTGAGAAACTGCCAAATATTGCTGGTCTGCAGGCGCAGGTCTTGAACCAAATAGTCAACACGGTCTAGGGCAAAGACTTTATCGATGGCTTTGTTGCTGTACGCCGTCTGAATATTAATATCGACAAGGTAGGCAACAAAAGTCGCTGAGACGATAATCGTGGCCGCAATCAGGGTGATACGGATCCCCAAATTTAGCCGAGAAGCGGGGCGATTCACGATGGGTTTTCTCCTGCAACAATTCTAGTTTAGGCTAGAGGGATTAGCAATTTAAAATCTGAGAAAACCCCAGCTTTTTATCAATCAGGCTTTCAAAAATGGCGCGACTACTGCCTCAAAATCCCGCAAATCTACCGCCAGCTTCTCGGCCCAATGTGCACAAGCTTCGCCGTCACCATCCCGTGCTGCCTTTTCAGCATCACTGGCTGTTTGCCCAAGGGTTTTGGCAGTTAAGTTCAAGGCACTACCTTTAATAGCATGCGCCGCTTGGGCGGCCTGCTCCCAGTCCCTTAGCTCCACGGCATAAATGAGTCGTTGAAGGGATTCGCGAGTGCGTGGGATAAACCGTCTCAGCAAGTTCAGAACCAAGTCGCGGTTGCCTAAAAACACCGATTGGGCTTCATCCCAATCAAAGATCACCGGCCCTACCGAGGGGGAAGGTTGCAACGGAGGCTGATCGACCTCCAAAAAAGGTCCACGCCCCGGCAGAAACTGGCCTAAGATCTCGCGTAAATCGGCCAATTTGAAGGGTTTGGTTAAAACGCCGTTCATACCAGAGCGAAGGCAACGATCCAACTCGCCCTTGAGGGCGCTGGCAGTGACCGCAACAATGGGGCAACGAACGCCGTTGTGGCGGAGGCGAGCCGCCGCTTCGTAACCATTCAACTTGGGCATCTGAATGTCCATAAAAACTAAATCCGGGTTATTCGTGTGGACGGTTTCTAAAATCTCCTCGCCGTCGACGGCGCTAAAAATCTCGCAACCCAGCTTGGACAACAGCACCTGAAAAAGCTCTCGGTTGATGTCATTGTCCTCTGCCAAAGCGATTTTTACCGTTTGAGGACGCATTTGCCCCTTTTTTTGGGGAACCGAGGGGGCTAAATGCCGTTGCCAAAGCCCATCTAGCCCTGCGGTGAGCGTTTCGACCAAGGCACGGGGATTGACTGGCTTTTCTAGCACGGCCGCAGGTTCAATATCGACCGGGTACCTTTCTTCTTGGGGGTGTTGGGGTAAAACTCTTAACAGCATAACCGGAAGTGCCGCAGGAAAGCCGCTTTGGCGTAAGAGCGACAAAACACGAAAGCTATCCTCACCACCCAAATCCTCATCCAAAATCAGAGCTGCTGGTAAACGGTAATCCCGTTCTTCCCACAACCGAAGGACGCCTGCGCCGTTTTCAGCACTGCGCACACGAAAACCAGCCCAGCGCAAAAAGGTTTCCCACAACTGTCTCGACGCCTCATGATCCTCAACAAGCCAAATTTCCCTTCCCCGTCCTTGACTGCCCCAGGCCAGTTCGGGATCCTGACGACGTTGAAGAGCTACCGAAAAATAAAATTCGGTACCCTTATTTGTTTCACTATGGTAGCCAATTTCTCCGCCTTGCATTCGTACCAGCCTCTGGCTGATGGCCAGCCCCAAGCCTGTACCCCCGAATTGCCTAGTAGTGGAGCTGTCTCCTTGTGAAAAAGCTTGAAAGAGTGTTTCTTCCGCCGCTGGCGAAATCCCCATTCCGGTATCTTCGACCCTCACATGGAGCATCTCGCGCCCTCCAGCGATCTCTTGGTGATGAAGGCGGACGAGAATATAGCCTTTCTCGGTGAATTTGACCGCATTAGACAAAAGGTTCACCAAAACTTGACGAAGACGGCTGGGGTCGCCCAACCAGAGGTGCGGTACCGAGGGGTCCACATCCAGAACCAGTTCCAAGCCCTTGCGAAAGGCGGCCAAACGAACCACACCCAAACTTGTCGCCAGCAATTCGTCCAAGTCGAAGGGGATGGTTTCGAGAGGCATCTGCCCCGCCTCAATCTTCGAAAGATCGAGCACATCGTTAACAAGGTCTAAAAGTTGGCCGGCCGCTTCGTCAATCTGACGGGCGTAGTGCGTTTGGTCCTGGCTTAACCGGCCCGACAGAAGCAACTCGGTCATGCCCGTGATGGTAAACAACGGGGTACGGATTTCGTGGCTCATGTTGGCTAAAAACTGGCTCTTTGCCCGGTTCGCGCCTTCGGCCTGTCGTCGAGCATCGCGAAGTTGGCGCTCATTGAGCTTTTTCAGCGTAATATCTTCAACCAGCACAAACAAAACCCGTTGTCCCGACCACGACATTTCTAAATCGCCTAACTGCAGACTCCACCAGGCCTCACGCTCCTCCCGTGGTTGAAACGGCGATTCAAAATAGTAATCGGTAGCTTCGCCCGCGACAAAGGTTTGAAAAAATGTCCGCCAACGTTCACCTTGATCGTCCTTAAGGTGAGCGTCTAAGCCCGCCCCAACAATCAACCACAAATCTTTGTTGAGAATACGAAGCAAGGCGGGGTTAGCCGAAAGAACCTTTCCCTCTTCTTGTAGAAAGGCCATCCCTACTGCCGACTTTTCAAAAGCCTTGGCAAAAAAGGATTCGTTCATGGGCCTAGAAGTGCGCCCCGACGCTTTCCATGGTCTTTTTTAAGATTTCGTCCGGTCGAAGGGGTTTTGTGATGTAGCTCTTAATGCCATACCCCATGGCCCGTAAAACGGTTTCACGGCGGGACAACGCCGAGAGGATGATGATGGGAACGTCATGACCCTGTTCCTTGAGCTTTTCCATCACCTCAAAACCGTTCATATTGGGCATCATGAGGTCCAAAAAGACCAAATCGAGGTCGGTGGGCAGGTGTTGAACGAACGAGCGTCCGTCATCAAAGGTGAGAACCTGACAGCCCACAGCGAGAAAGGTGTTTTTGACAATTTCCTGGACGATAAAATCGTCGTCCACTACCGCAATCGTCAGGTCCCCGCCTTCGGTCGTCAAGCGAGCGGACAATTCCGTCAGCGCAGAGTCTTGATCAAACCTCAGGGCGAACGAGGTTTCTTCGCCTAAAAGGCCCTCTTGAGTAACTTTTTGCGGGAGAGTCTCTTTGAGCATCTCGTCGACCTTGGCCTTGTCAGTCAGGTCATCCATGGCTTTGTCGAGGGTATCCGCCACCGTCATTTCTCCATACTCCCAAAACGAGCGGATGGCTTCTTTCACCTCGGGGGACTGGGTTAGGACTTTGACCCATTTTACCCTGCCACGGGTAAAGTTAACGAGAATTTCGAGAAGCCGACGAAGCTTGGGCTTGTCCGTTTCACGTAATTCGAGGTTTGATAAAAGCAGAAGAAACTTGGGCAGCTCAACCCGGTGAATTTGTAACAACTCCGTTAGCTTAAATTCGAGCAAATTGACTTTGTCGAGGTTGAAGCCCAAGGCCAATTCCACAAAAACAATATCCTCGTTCATATGGGCGTCGACGATGCACGGGGTGGAATCCACTTGGACCTGAATCCCTAAAAGCTCTACCAAAGCGGCCCACAGAAGGTCCAGTTTCAAGGGTTTGGTAAAAAATTTGCGCACATTGAACTTAGTCAGCTCTAACAGCTTGTCTTTGCTGATCTTATTCGAGATGACAATGACAGGAATCGCCGACGTGGTGACGTCAGCTTGTTTAGTCCTTAACAGGCTCACTAAATCTTTTTGAGGGAGGTAGTAATCGGTAATCACCAAATCAGGGCGCTGGTAGGCCAACTTGCCGGCCCCGTCTACCCCATTACTGGCCTTAATCACGGTCAAGCCGGCACTTTCGAGAAGGCCACCGAGGTAATCGCGGAATAAGGTCGATTCGTCAATGATTAAGACCGCTTTTGACCCAGCCATTACGTGTTCCCTGCGAGGTAGGAGGAGGCCCCCACTTGTTCCAACTTTTGGGCTTTGCGTTCCACCTCATTCTTTTGAACAACCGACCACGCCTCTAAGCGGGCACGTAAAGCCAGGTCCGTAGCACCCAGAATTCGTGCCGCCAACAACCCGGCATTTTTACCGCCGTTGATGGCTACCGTGGCCACAGGGATTCCGCCTGGCATTTGCACAATTGACAAGAGGCTGTCGAGACCTTGAAGAGCTTGCGTACGAATCGGCACGCCTACAACAGGCAGACTGGTCATCGCGGCGACCATCCCCGGTAGGTGTGCGGCCCCCCCCGCCCCGGCAACGATGACATTTAACCCGCGCGACGCCGCACTTTGGGCATAGGTAACTAAGCGGTCGGGGGTACGGTGCGCAGAAACGATGGTCAACTCGGTTGCGACACCCAGCTCGCGCAAAATCGTCTCGGCTTCGGCCATTATTGGCAAATCGGAGTCACTCCCCATGATAATGCCCACCTTTGTCACGTTATGCCCCCGTTACCTTTAAGTATCGCTTCACCTCGCGGCACCTTTCAAGGGCTTCTTCGGGAGTTGGTGCCGTGACGGTAAAGTGCCCCATTTTACGTCCTGGCCTACACTGCGATTTGCCATACAAATGCAGAGAAAACCCTTCGAGGGCCAGGGCTTGGTCTAAACCAGAAACCACCGCCTTACCTGAACCTGAACCGAGCAAGTTCGCCATCACGGCCGGAGTAAAAAAGCTCGGTGAAGCTAGCGGGAGTCCACAAACGGCCCGCAGATGATTTTCAAACTGACAGACCTGACAGGCTTCCATGGTGTAGTGCCCCGAGTTATGGGGACGTGGGGCCATTTCATTCACCAAGAGCTTGCCCTCGCTTGTCAAAAAAAGCTCAACGCCAAAGACCCCTACCCCGTTGATAGCCTGGACGGCTTCGAGGGCGAGCGCCGACGCCAAGCGTGAAATCTCGGGTGAAACTCGCGCCGGCGCCAGAACTTCATCACAGATGTTCAGTTGCGGGTCAAACAGCATCTCAACCACCGGGTAAACGACAGTCTTCCCGTCTTGGCCCCGAGCCACCATGACGGCTAGCTCACGCTCAAACGGAACGAACTCTTCAAAAAACGTCTCGCCCGAGAGCTTGGGTTCACTTTCGAGGGAGCGCACCACGGCGACACCCCTGCCGTCGTAGCCGCCGCGACGACTCTTTTGCACCACCGGGAGGTCGCTAGGGGTTAACTCCGACCAGGTTTTCGACACAAAGGGAGCCACTGGTAAACCATGCTTCAGGTAGAGCTTTTTCTGTTCAACCTTGTCTTGTAAAATCGCCAATACCTGGGGGGAGGGAAAGATTTTGACCCCTTCCGCTTCGAGTCGGCTTAGGGCATCAACCCCCACGTGTTCAATATCGTAAGTTAAGACGTCAGAAAGCTCGGCCAATTGCCGTAGCTTGGCCTCATCGTACAAGCTCCCCACCAAAAGTTCATCCACGAGCCCGGCTACACCACATTGGGGGTCAGGGTCCAGGGCCACAAAGTTGAGTCCCAGCTTTTTTGTTCGGTAGACGGCCATGCGAGCCAGTTGACCACCGCCGATAAAGCCCACCCGAAGTCCAGAATAGCGTGAAGCGCTCATCAAAGAGCCCCCAGCAGTTTCAGCAAAAAGTTCCAAAACTCTTCGACCGAGGCACACCCTAGCCGTTCACGGGGGGTGTGTGCGTCTTCGATGGCTGGGCCAAACGAAATCATGTCGAGTCCTGCAATTTTGTCACCGATGAGGCCACACTCTAAACCAGCATGAATCACAGTAACTCGGGCGGGTACCTGGCTGACTTGAGGCCACAGTTGAACACATAGGTCCTTTACCGGACTTGTGTCGGCAGGCGTCCACGCCGGGTAACCATCGGCAAGCTTGACCGTCAGCCCGGCAAGTTCCATGACTGCTTTGATCTGTTGGTTAAGTTCATTTCTGCGCATGGCCCGGCTGGACCGTTGACTAGTCACCACACGCAAAAGGCTCGCACTGGCACGTACCGAGGCCAAGTTATTTGAAGTTTCTACGCCATGAGGTAAAACCCCACCGTGCACACCGTGGGGTAGAGCATTCAGTAAGGATCCCAACTTTTGCGAGGCTTGTTTGGTCAACACTCGCTCTGGACAGGCAACTTCAGAGATTTCAAGCCGTGGACCTTCGCCAAGATCGGTTTGTAAAAGCGCCGTCAGCTCCTGTGCCCTTTGTTCAAGGTAGCCCTTGGCGTCAGAGCGAGAGCCCGAAACTTTACCCACAACAAAATCGGCTTCGCGGGGAATGGCATTATGCTTGTCGCCGCCCTCAAGGCTTGCTATC
>JAJXVP010000150.1 GCA_021782055.1 bacterium
GGTAAACAGATTCACGTGAGCTTCTCAATTTCACGGACAAAGGCATCGACGGTTTCAAACCGTTTATAAACTGAGGCAAAGCGGACGTAAGCGACTTTATCGATTCCCGCAAGCTTTTTCATGACGAGATCGCCCAATTGTTTGCTGTGAATTTCATGGTTCGCCTTGCCTTCCATGGCGGCCTCGTCTTCGAGTTGATTGAGCATTTCCTCGATTTCAACTTGGCTGACAGGTCTTTTTTCGAGTGCTCGGGTAAGGCCTCGTTCAATCTTTTTGATGTCGAAAGGTTCACGCCTGCCGTCGGCTTTAATCACCATAAGAGGAATTTCTTCGATCCGTTCGTAGCTGGTAAAGCGGTAACCGCACGATAAGCATTCCCGGCGGCGCCGCAACGACGTGCCGGAAATGTTCTGACGTGACTCAATGACTTTGTCATCAAGGTGGCCGCAGAGGGGGCATTTCATACCCCCGATCATACCTTTAGCCGCGGTAAAGGTCAAAGACCCTTGACGAAGCGGTCGTCAAAGAAGCTTTCTAAGTCGATTTTGTCGGATAAAGCCGAGATAACCTGGGTCAGGTAGGTTTGCATTTTATCGAGTTCCTGCAAATTGGGTTTGAGGTTTTTATACGTGACCTTGTCGCCGGTTGCCAGAACTCGTTTCATGACTTCTTCTGATTGCCCTAAAAATTCCGCCCCGACTTTGATGGCCGTTTCGGGTTTTTCATGAATGAGTTTTCCCGAGCTGACAAAACTGTTGGCAAGTTCCTGAACGGCTTCGGGGTACTTTTGCAAAACCTCGTCTTTGGCGACAACGACACAACAGGGATGATCTGGCCAAATTTCGTTGGAAAGCTTAAATTGCTCCCCTTGGCCTTTGGCGATGACAACAGAACCAAAAGGTTCGGCGACGATGTAGCCTCCAATATCCCCTGCCTCGTCCCACTCAATATATTGGGGAATTTGCGTCGGAGCCACGGTTTCAAAGACCACGTCCTTTCCGGGGCCTACCGTCAGCCCGGCTTTGCGCAACAGTTCATCGAAGAGCATGTGGTGTACCGACAAATGGTAAGGAATCAGCACGGTTTTCCCTTGAAAATCTTCAATCTTGTGAATATTTGCTTTTTTGTTGGTCACAATAATACTGCCGTCTCGATGGGCTAGGCTGACCAATTTAATAGGAACCCCCGAATGAAAGAGCTCCATGGCGTAGGGGGCCAGCATGAAGGCCATATCAAGTTCACCTTGGCTGAGGGCTTCACCAAGCTCGTTCCATCCCCCCAGAGAAATCGTTTCTAGGCTGCAATGGCTTAGCGTTTCGACTTGTTTACTCACTTTGGCCTTAGTCATACCCAGAACAAGGTGATCGGTTATGGGTAAGTGCCCGATTCTTAACTGCGGTTTGTCGCTCATGAGTTTCCCCCCTTTCTAAGAATAGGACGGAGAAAGAGGCGTTTCAAGGGAGGGAGTAGCTTTGTCCTCGACTTTCTTTCTTGCCGAGAAAAAAATGATAAGTGTCGTTTTGCTATTAAATGTGAATACATTCACAATATATGTTGACAAGTGTTTTTAAATGTATTAAAACAAAATTGTAAAGGTTCTATAGAGCAATTATAAGAATTCACTGTTGATTTTTTGCAAACTGAGGAACATAATGCTGACTTGCAAGGTTTCTGAGAGCGCAAGTTTACAAGAAAAGAGGAGGAGAGATGTCAGTTCAAACATTGCCCGCCCAAGAGTCGGTTGAGTTTTCTCCCGCTTTGGTAAGTTTTATCGAAGAGTGGAAGGACAAACCCGGCAACTTAATTATGGTTCTGCACCGTCTGCAGGAAGAATTTGGCTATCTACCGCGAGCCGCCGTCATCAAGATGAGCCAAATGATCGGCGTTCCGCTGGCAAAAATCTACGGGGTGATTACTTTCTATCACTTCTTTAAGCTCAATCGCCCCGGAAAGTTCAACATCCAAGTTTGTCTCGGGACAGCCTGCTACCTCAAGGGAGGTCAGGACATCATTCAAGAGATAGAAAACCTGTTGGGAATCGGCGTCAATCAAGTGACCGACGACGGGCTTTTTTCTGTCGAGGCTGTTCGTTGCGTGGGTTGTTGTGGTTTGGCTCCGGTGGCAGTGGTAGGTGGCGAAGTTTTTGGCAAGGTTGATCCTGACAAGCTTCCCGAAATTCTCGCCAAGTTTAAAGGAGTCTAATGCACCGCTCCTTGGGTGACTTTCTTACGGATCTGTTTCAAAACGCTGTTGAAGCCGGGGCAAGCCTGATTCGTATAGAAGTTCGCCAAGACCGTTCCCGGTTGCACCTTGTGCTAACGGACAACGGGAAAGGCATGACCCCTGAAGAATTGCGGCGAGCGCAAGACCCCTTTTATACGGATGGACGTAAACATCCTGATCGAAAGGTGGGGTTGGGGTTGCCCCTCGTCATTCAGACCTTGGAAGGTACGTTCGGCGAGTTTGCCATGGAAAGCCGACCGGGTGAGGGAACAAAGGTGAGTACCGTGTTCAATTTGGAACATTGGGATACACCGCCTATGGGAGATTGGAGTGTGGTGTTTACCCAAGTCATGGCTTGGCCGGGTTCCCACGATGTGGAGCTGGTTAGGGCATGGGGTGAGGGTAAAGACCACGGGTACCAAGTGTCGCGGCAGGAGCTCCGTGAAGCCGTGGGTTCCTTTGACGACGTAGAAGCGTTGATGTTGCTGAAAGAATATTTTCGCTCTCAAGAGAGCATGGAGGACGGAAAATGACATTGCAAGAATTACGGGCAATGCGCGAAGCGGGTAAAAAGGCCATGGAACGCCGCATTGTCGAAGACAAGACCATCGAAATCGTGGTTGGCATGGGCACCTGTGGAATTGCGGCCGGTGCTAAAGAGACTTTAGATGCCTTCATTGAAGAATTGGCCTCGAAAGATATTAAGAATGCGGTCATCAAACAAACGGGCTGTATGGGCTTTTGCCATTCGGAACCGACTGTCGCCATTCATATGAACGGTATGCCAGACATCATTTATGGCAACGTGAATGCCGAAACGGCTCGTCAGATTGTGCATTCCCATATTTTGGAAAAACGCCTTGTGGACAAACATGTGTTTGATCGACCGGCTAAAGACATCGTCAAGGAGAATTAAGCATGGCCCTGAACAACTATTGTCTGGTATGCGGCGGAACTGGCTGTGAATCCAGCAAATCCGACCACATCTACAAAAAGCTAAAAGAGCACGCTGAAAAAGCGGGAATCTCTAACCAAGTTCAGATCGTCAAAACTGGCTGTTTCGGGTTCTGCGAAAAAGGCCCCATCGTAAAGATTCTTCCCGATGAGTCCTTTTACGTAGAAGTTAAACCCTCGGACGCCGAAAAGATCGTTTCGGAACATTTGGTGAAGGGCCGTCCGGTCAAAGAAATGCTCTATAAAACGGCTGACGACATCGCTGCGAAAAGCGAAGCCGACATCAAGTTCTACCAAAAGCAAGTTCGCATCGTTCTGCGAAACTGCGGTATTATCGACCCCGAAAACGTGCAGGAATACATTGCCCGTGACGGCTACGCCGCGCTTGAAAAAGTCTTATTTGAGATGACTCCCGAAAAAGTCCTCGACGAAATGAAAAAGTCTGGTTTACGGGGCCGAGGGGGGGCAGGGTTCCCCACGTGGTTGAAATGGACTAACACACGTGCAACTCCCGCCGATCAACGGTACGTTATTTGTAACGCGGATGAAGGCGATCCCGGTGCCTACATGGACCGGTCAACCTTGGAAGGCGACCCCCACTCAGTTTTGGAAGCCATGACGATTGCCGGTTTTGCCATGGGTGCAACCAAAGGCTTTATCTACATCCGTGCAGAATACCCCTTGGCCATTCACCGTTTGGAAGTGGCTATGAAGCAATCGCGCGAGATGGGCCTGTTGGGTAAGAATATCCTGGGCTCTGGCTTCGAGTTTGATATTGAAATTCGTTTGGGCGCGGGAGCCTTTGTTTGCGGTGAAGAAACAGCCCTAATGCAGTCCATTGAAGGCAAGCGGGGAATGCCAGTTCCTAAACCGCCGTTCCCCTCGGTGAGTGGACTGTGGGGTAAACCCACCTCGATCAACAACGTTGAAACTTTTGCGAACGTCCCCGTCATTATTCTTAAGGGTGGTGATTGGTTTGCCTCGATTGGAACCGCCACCTCGAAAGGCACCAAGGTCTTTGCCTTGACGGGTGCCATCAATAACTCAGGTCTGGTCGAAGTGCCTATGGGCACGACTCTACGAGAAATTGTTTACGACATCGGCGGCGGTATCAAGGGCGGAAAAGCCTTCAAAGCGGTCCAGTCTGGAGGGCCTTCGGGCGGTGTGCTTTCCGCTGAGTTCCTGGATACACCCATCGACTATGAAAGTCTAACCAAGCTGGGCTCCATGATGGGCTCTGGCGGTTTGATCGTCATGAGCGAAGATGACTGTATCGTCGACGTTGTTCGCTTCTACTTGGACTTTTCTGTCGAAGAGAGCTGTGGCAAATGTGCTCCGTGCCGTATCGGTGGACGCAAATTGCTTAATCTTATCGACAAGGTAACCAAGGGAACGGCAACGCTTGCCGATATCGACACCATGAAGCAGATAAGCTTTGCCATGCAACGCGCTTCGTTGTGTATGTTGGGTGGCACCACCCCCAACCCCGTTTTGTCGACCCTCAAGTACTTTGAAAAAGAGTACATGGCTCACATCATCGATAAGAAGTGCCCCGCGGGTAAGTGTAAAGATTTAGTGACTTATAGCATTGATCAAGAAAAATGCATTGGCTGTACGGTATGTGCCCGCAAATGTCCTCAAGGCTGTATTGCCGGAGAGCGGAAACAACCTCACGAAATTGATCAGTCGAAATGCATCAAGTGCGGGGCGTGCTTCGATGCTTGTAAATTCGGCGCCGTCCTGGTGTCCTAAAGGAGCGTGAACAGATGAGTACCAACGTCATGAAAGAAACAAAAACGGTGAACATTAAGATCAATGGTAAGAGCGTGGCCGTTCCCGAAGGAACCAGTATCCTGAAGGCGGCTCGGCTAGCCGATACCAAAATTCCTGCCTTATGTACGCACCCCGATTTGAAGTCTTGGGGAGCTTGTGGTATCTGTGTCGTTCGTGTCGAAGGCTCGCCAAAGATGGTTCGAGCCTGTACGACCAACGTCGTCGAGGGACAGAATTATATTACCCACGACCCGGATATCGTCGAAACCCGCAGAACGGTGCTGGAATTAATCATGTCCAACCACCCTAACGATTGTTTGAACTGCCCCCGCAACGGGACCTGTGAACTTCAGGATCTGTGCGGTGAGTTCGGCATGCGGGGCGTACCCTTTGAAATGGGCGTTCGCGATCTGCCCATTGACGACTCAACCCCGTCGGTGATCCTCAACCCCACCAAATGTATCGGCTGTGGCCGTTGTGCGCTGGTCTGTCAGCAAATGCAAGATGTCTGGGCCCTCGAGTTCCTTAACCGTGGTGATCAGACCCGCATTGCCCCTGCCGGTGACGTCAAGCTTTCTGAAAGCCCCTGTATCAAGTGCGGTCAGTGTTCAGCCCACTGCCCTGTTGGTGCTATTACCGAAGTCGATGAAACCCGAAAGGTGTGGAACTTCCTCCGTGACCCCGAAAAGCACGTCGTGGTGCAGATCGCTCCCGCCGTTCGTGTAGCTCTGGGTGAAGAGTTTGGTTATGAGCCCGGCACGGTTGTGACGGGAAAGGTCTATGCCGCTTTACGTCGCTTGGGCTTTGACCGGGTTTTCGATACCAACCTTTCGGCTGACTTGACCATCATGGAAGAAGCCAGCGAGTTTGTGGAACGCTTCGCGCATGGTCATGGCGAGTTGCCCTTAATTACCTCCTGCTGTCCTAGCTGGGTCGATTATATGGAGAAGTACTACAGCGACATGATTCCCAACTTTTCGTCGGCGAAGAGCCCGATGATGATGATGGGCTCGATGATCAAGACCTACTACGCCCAGAAATCAAAAATCGACAATAAGAACATTGTGTCGGTAGCGATTATGCCCTGTACCGCAAAGAAGTATGAAATTCAACGGTCCGAGGACATGAAAAGTTCTGGGTATCTGGATGTCGATGTATCGTTGACGACGCGGGAACTTGCAAGAATGATCAAGCAGGCCGGTATTTGCTTTAAGGATCTTCCTGACGAAGAAGCGGATACCCCCCTCGGAACCTATACGGGTGCTGGTACGATCTTTGGCGCCACGGGTGGAGTTATGGAAGCTGCCCTTCGAACTGCCTACCACATGGTAAGCGGGCAAAACCTCGGCAAGGTTGAAATTGAATCGGCGCGCGGAATGGACGGCGTCAAAGTGGCCAGTGTCAAGATTCCGGCTGGTGGCAAAGAGATCGAAGTTAAGTTTGCCGTAGCCCACGGTATGGCCAACGTCCGCGACGTTATGAATCAGGTCAAAGAGGCTAAAGCGACAGGAAAAGAGCTCCCGTTCCACTTTATCGAGGTCATGGCTTGTCGTGGTGGTTGTATTTCTGGCGGTGGTCAACCCTATGGTTCAACCGACGAAGTTCGCCAGAAGCGCATTGCAGGTATCTACAAAGACGATAACCGCTCGGCGATCCGCTGTAGTCATGAAAACCCTGCCGTACAGAACCTCTACAAAGAGTTCTTAGGCAAACCGCTTTCCGAGAAGTCACACGAACTGTTGCATACGCACTACTTCGTTCGCCCGCTGTACGTGAAGTAAGATAGGCAAACGTAAAACAGAAAAAAACAGACAGCCATCGGGCTGTCTGTTTTTTTTTAGGCCAAGAGCTGAAGAAGCTTATCTTGCCCGATAATCTTAAGAAAGCCGGCCAGGCGCGGTCCCTGATCTT
>JAJXVP010000151.1:0-3291 GCA_021782055.1 bacterium
TATGACAGTGAGTACTTTTTTGATGAGTCCGAATCTCATAACCCGGGCGCAATTTTTGAACGTAATGGGATCTGACCCAAGTGTTACAAAATTTTCAAGTGGAACTAGTGACCCGGTACAGAACATCAATTGGTATATGGCGATAGCCTTTTGTAACAAGTTGAGCCTTCTAGAGGGACTAACGCCAGCCTATTCCGTTCCCACAGTTTCTTGACAATTCGGCGTGGGATGAGGCGACCCTGAATCCCAATGCTAATGGGTACCGACTACCGACAGAGATGCAGTACATGTGGGCCGCAATGGGTGGGCTCTCGGATGCTCTGAAGGGTGACCTTTCGTCGGGTGTTAACATCCTAGGGTACAACAAAGGCTACGCAGGAAGTCTCGAACCCAATGGAGGACAGACGAATATAGGAAATTATGCTTGGTATGCATCGAATAGCGCTAACTCGACACACCCTGTTGCGACGAAGCTAGGTAACGAGCTAGGGATCTACGACCTAACGGGAAACGTCTATGAGTGGTGCTGGGACCTTTATGACCAATATCCTTCCTCGTCGATGACTGACTATCTGGGGCCAAGCACGGGCATAAACCGTGTTTTGCGTAGCGGCAGTTGGTACGACAGCGCGAGCAATTGCTCAGTAGCTTCCCGCTATACCTTCAGCCCCTCGTTGCAAAACGAGGATATTGGCTTTCGGGTCGTTCTGCCCTGATGCGAACTCCTTGAAAATACTTTCAGCAAGGGCAACGTAACTGAACCAGGAGCCCCTTGGGGCTGAGGTTTTTGGCAGTGAAGCTCCCTCCATGGGCTTCGAGTATGCTTTTAACGAGACTTAAACCTAACCCAAAACCCACGGCGGTTTGATTTCGTGACTGGTCAACTTGAAAAAAGGGCTCTCCGAGCTTTGACAGGTGAGCCGCGGGTACTCCAGGCCCTTGGTCGGCCACTTCAATAACAAAAACCCCTTCGTCGCAGGCCGGCGGGGTAAAAAGAGTTACGACAACCTCGGCAGCTTCCCTGACTTTATGTTTAAGGGTGTTTTCTAACAGATTATTAAAAACCTGCTCCCAGCGAGCGGTGTCAATTAGGGCAGTCACATTTCTTCCCTCAAGACAAATTTCTAGTTTGAGCAGGGGGCGGGTCATCCACGGTGCCATCACCGCTTGAAACCAGGGCTGAAGGGATACAAGCTCTCGTCGCAGAGCCCCCGGTTGTACAAGCCGGCGTTGATCTAAAACGGAACCTGTAAGGCGGTCGAGAAGGCGAATCTCTTCAATCAGCGATTGCCTTTGCGGTGACTCGGGAAGCAGTTCACAGGTGAGCCTCATCCGCGTTAACGGGGAACGAAGGTCATGACTGACAGCGGTCAGAAGTTCTTGGCTGGCTTGAAAATCCTTTTCGATTTGATCGGCCATTTGATCTAGTGTCCTGCCCAGGATTGCCAGCTCATCTTTGCCCGCTGGTGCCACTCGTGGCTTCCAGTCATGAGCCCCCCACTGCAGGGCTGTTTGACACATGAATTTCAAGGGACGTAAGATGAGTCGAACCAAAATGAAACTTGCCATCACCGCCAAGATGATCGTAAGCGCCGCGATACCTGCTAGCCAGGGGGAAAGGTGATGATCGGCATGAAATTCCGAAAAGGAATAATGATAGGGACCTTGGACAACGGTCAAAGTGGCTTCACCAGAATCTTTCCACCAATACAACCCGAAGGGGATTGCGAACACCTGACCGGTGGGGTGTGCTTGGGCGTGGGCCAAAAAGCGTGAAGGCGAGCTCCAGGCCAGGTTGGGGCCCCACAGAGCGATATGCAGTCCCGTTTCTTTGACAAGCTTTAGTGCTTTGGCCATTTGGGGCGGGTCACCAATATTTTGGGCCAAAAAGCGAACATAGGTTTCGAGATGGGCCTGAGATATTTCGTAATTTGGTTGAGTGGTCGAAATCTCCCGCATGAGGAGCGCCCCCATGGCAAGGACAAAAAAAGCGACGCCATAAGCCAAAAAAAGCTTAAAGTACACCGAGTGAGGGTGAAGTTTCATGATTGTTTACCGGTAAAAACATAGCCAAAGCCGTGTAGTGACTTTAAAAGTCGGGGCGCTTTGCCCTCGTCGCCGATTTTGGCGCGGAGGCGGCTGACCAAGATGTCTACCGACCGGCTCGAATACGAATCTAGCCCCTGGAGGGCATACACAATTTCTTCCCGTGAAAACTTTTTTCCTGGCTGTAGGGCAAAGAGCCGCAATAGATCAAACTCCTTGGAGGTAAGACCAACAGGCGCTCCGTTCACGTAGGCTTCTCGGTCGGTAAGGCTTACGCGAAGCGCTCCGAAAGTTGCCTCCTGGGGCGGGAGTGTAAGCTGGGTTCGTCGCAAAATACTTTGTATGCGCATGACAAGTTCCTTGGGCTCAAAGGGCTTGGCCATATAGTCGTCAGCACCGTATTCTAAACCCGCAACGCGATCAGCCACGTCTCCCCTTGCCGAGAGCATCAGGATGGGTGTGCTATGATCCCGGCGAATATCCCGGCAGAGTGACAACCCGTCCTGGCCAGGAAGCATCACGTCTAAAACTAGTAGGTCCGGACGTTGACTTTTCAGCATAGCCAACCCCTCCTGTGGGGTGGCGGCAGTAAGCGTTTCGAACTGAAAACGGTTAAGAAACAACTCCAAGAGTTCTAAAAGCTTACGGTCATCGTCGATGATAAGAATACGGGACATCACAGCTCTAGAATACAACACCGAAACAACTTGTTACAAATCTTAAGAAAGAGAATAAGAATGCACCCTGATTTTTTGTCTATTTTATCAAGGTCATGAAAAAACTTTTGGGATTTGTCGTCCTAGTGACATTCCTGGCGGCGGGGCTTTCGGCCCAGACCAAGCCCTCGTTGGTTACGGTGCATCCTTTTGCAGCTAACCCGGTAGTTAGTACCGTTCACCTTGGCCTTGGCTGGGCTACCATTGCTTCGGCGTTGGCAACCGGTGTTCTGGGTCCAGAACGAGCGGGACTTCAGGTCCATCAGACGCTGGGCTATATCACAGCGGGGCTGGCGGCGGCCACGATGGTTGCTGGTATTTGGGCCCATTGGGGTGACGTTGGCTTGTCCTATAGCTGGGATAACCCCGATAACATTCATGCTTTTTTAGGGGCAGCAGGGGGCACGATGATGATGATCGCCCCCTTTGTCGCTCCCAACACTTTGCATAAAACCTTAGGCGAAGCCGGGGGTTTCCTTATGGGTGTGGCTGTAGTGTGGAAACTGGTTTTCTGATAAAAAGATATCAA
>JAJXVP010000151.1:3391-6859 GCA_021782055.1 bacterium
GCACGATGATGATGATCGCCCCCTTTGTCGCTCCCAACACTTTGCATAAAACCTTAGGCGAAGCCGGGGGTTTCCTTATGGGTGTGGCTGTAGTGTGGAAACTGGTTTTCTGATAAAAAGATATCAACTTTAAGGAGTGAACATGGGTAAGAAATTCGCGTTAGTTCTGGCGGTCTTCTGGCTGGCCGTGGTGGGGCTTTGGGCACAAACCCCCACAGTGGCCGTAGTGTTTGACGGTGCTACCGCAACCAATCGCGACGCTTTTAAATTTATGCAAGAGCAATTGGGTAAAGACCAAGCAGACTTTCGCTTAGTTCCTGTGGACTTGTCTACCCAGACAGCCAATGGCCCTTACCGCGCCGTGTTTGTCCTTAACAGCGGGGTCACCAGCGGTATCGATAGCACGTTGGGAACTTGGTTAGAATCCTGGCCCGATAAGGCGCACACCTTGCTGATCACTTTGATCAAAGGGTCAAACTCCCTTGAAGTGACCACAATGCCGGCATCTCCCGCGACTTTAGGGGTAGATGCTGTAGCCTCGGCAACCACCTGGACGGGCGCTGGTCTCGCGGCTTTGTTTGGCGGACAACCTTCTGTCAATTTCAAAATGCACGAAAAATGGGTGCGTTATGCGGTGAACTGGGTGAAACAACACCCCTAGGAGTTACAATGTTAGCCCTTTTTCTTCTCTATTTGGTGATACCTGGGGCTCAGGTTTTGTATTTTGCGGCCCACCAGCCCTTGCTCAGCGTCCCCGTTGTTCTTGATTTTTCGGCAGCGATTTTGAGCTACCATTGGATTTTGGCCAATATCCTCACCGCTTCGAAGCTACCGTTACTGCAACGGCACTTTCCCTACGATGCCCGAATCCGGTTCCACATCGTGGCCACTTTGGGGTTGGTAGTGGCGTTGACATACCATGCCTTGTTCAAAATTCTCGGCGGTAAGTCAATCGACCTGATTACGTGGACCCTGCTGGGGGTGATCCTACTGTTCTTGCTCACTTCGGTGGTTTGGATCCCTGTTCCCGGTTTTGCCTCGGCACGGCGCTGGTTTCGGTCGATAAAAATCCCTGGGATTACGCATGCCTACGATGGTGGCAAACAGTGGCATCGCTTTCTTGTGCTTTTTTTGACAGCTCTTGTTGGTCTGCACGTCGCGGAATCTTCATTTATTCAAGACCCTGCACAAAATGGAGCGCTCATCCCTCTCTTTGCTGCGGTTTTTTACTTTTTAGCCGCGTTTGCTTCGCTAGTGTTGATACGGTTTGGGGCTTTTCGAGTGACCGCTACCTTGGTGGGCGTTGAAGAACAACAGGGTATCCTCAACCTCAAGTTGGCGACAAAGCGACCCCTCAAGTATCACAGCGGTCAGTTTTGTTTCGTTCAAGCCAAAGTAGGCGGACGTAAAGAAGAACATCCTTTTTCATTTTTAAGTGTGCCGGGCGACTCCCATACTAGTTTTGCCGTTCGTATGGTTGGCGATTTTACACAAGGTCTTTCGAAACTGCCTCCCGGAACACGTCTGCGTTTGCGGGGCGGGTTTGGCGGTTTCCATCCTCGTCAAAAAGACAGGGCTTTGTGTCTTATAGGCGGCGGTATCGGTAGCGTTCCCTTTGTGAGTGTCGCCAAAGATTTGGCCCGACAAAACGATCCTCGACCGCTTATCCTTGTCCTATCTGTTCGTAGCGAAAAAGAGATCCCCGATTTAGAAGAGCTGAAGCGTCTTGAAGCCGGACGGCCGCACTTTACGCTCAAAATTCTCGTTACTTCACAAACTCCTGTGCGGCTTTCTCGTGAGTATTTAGCTGAGCAAGTCCCGGAATTAGAAAAATACACCTTTGCGGTTTGTGCGTCGCCAGGAGTCCAAAGGGTGGTTTTGACCTCCCTCAAAGAGCTAGGGGTGAAACCTTCGCACATCCGTACCGAAAGTTTTGATTTTGCTCCTGGCTTAGGCTGATTGATGAAGGTTGATAAATGAATTCTACGCTGAGCTCAACGAAACGGACCCTCACTTTGCTCAATACGTTGATTTTGACTCTGATGGCGAATATCGACGCTTCAATTGTCAACATTGCTCTCCCCAACATTTCTAAGAGCTTTCATGCGGGCATCAACGATGTTCAATGGGTGGTAAGTTCCTACCTGATTACGATCTCGGCCGTAATCCTTGTGTGGGGACGTTTGGCTGATCTGCATGGACGTAAACGCTTTTTTGCGGCTGGGTTGGGAATTTTTACGCTAGGCTCGCTGATGTGTGGCATGGCCGACAATTTACCCTTTCTTGTAGCGGCCCGCGTAGTTCAGGCTGTGGGGGCCTCGATGGGAATGGCGCTGGTACAAGCCATCGTAACCTCGATTTATCCTCCCGAGGAACGCGGCAAGGCCTTGGGCTACATCGGTTCAACGGTGGCAATCGGCAGTCTTCTGGGGCCCGGTTTGGGAGGACTCCTTGTCCACTTCTTTAGCTGGCCGGCCATCTTTTTTGTTAACGTCCCCATTGGCATAGCCGGGGTAATCCTGACGTTGGCTGTTATGCCCGAATCCCCCGCGCAAAGCGGTGACTTTGACTGGCCTGGCTCTTTGTTATTCATAGGTTTAGTGGTGCTGTTCTTCTCGTGGTTGCTGTTATGGCAAGAAGGCTTAGCTCCTGTATGGCTGATGATTGCCGCACCTGTTTTGTCGGTAGTCTTGCTGGCTGTCTTTCTTGTCGTCGAGCGAAAACGTAAGCATCCGCTCATCGACGAAACTCTGTTCGCCTCAAAGACCTTTTCTTTGGGGGTCACAGCCTCGTGGTTTTCGTATGTGGCCATGTTCGGGTATGTCCTTTTCATGCCGTTTTATTTGCAGAACGTGTTAGGGCTTTCGGCCTGGCAGGCTGGTCTTTTGCTCTCGGTGTATCCTTTGGTATTAGCCGTGGCCGCACCTCTTTCAGGGAGGTATTCTGATCGGTTCGGCGTTCAGCTATTTACTGTGGGTGGGCTGGGTGTGACGGCGGTGGGCTTAGGCCTTGTGGCGACGTTGGGGCCTGGTTCGCCGTTGGGTGAGGTTGGCCTCTTAATTGGCCTCTTGGGTCTAGGCACGGCGCTATTTCAGTCGCCCAACAACTCGAGTGTCATGGGCGCGGCGCCACGACATCGCCTGGGGATAGCCGGCAGTGTCAATTCGTTCTTTAGAAACTTGGGGATGGTGTCTGGGGCCGCCTTTGCTGTCGCGATTTTCTCGGTGACGACGAACACGGGGACCACGGGATTAGCTGGCATTACCGACAAGGGGTTATTTATGTCGGGTTTTCGTGTGGTCCTTTTGGCGATGGGCGGAGCTGCCCTCGCCGGAGCTCTAGTGAGTTTGGTACGCAATAAAAAGCAACTTTCCCGATAGGCAATTCCGTTTTTCCCTTGTAAAGTATGAACGGAAACTTTAAGCGGAAAGGAATTGCCTATGCTTCCCCGTAAACTTCAACTATGGC
>JAJXVP010000152.1 GCA_021782055.1 bacterium
GGTTGGCCGTTGTGTCCAATGCCCAGAGGCTCTGTCGTCAAATCGAGGTCAACCCGGCCAGCCAAGGCAAACGCCACCACCAAGAGAGGCGAGGCTAAGAACGAAGCTTTAACATTGGGGTGAATCCGCCCTTCAAAGTTGCGGTTCCCTGAAAGCACCGCAGCGAGGCATAGGTTATGGTCAAGTTGTGCTTTTTCGAGGGCGGGATGCAGTGGACCCGAGTTACCGATACAGGTGACACAACCAAAGGCTGCCAGGTGAAAGCCCAACGCCTCGAGGCTGGTCATTAGGCCGGACTGTTCTAGGTAATCTTGCACAGCCTTCGACCCCGGTGCCAACGAGGTTTTCACCCACGAAGGAACTTTAAGCCCAGCATCCACCGCTTTTTTTGCCAACAAGGCACTACCCAACATCAGAGCAGGGTTGGCCGTGTTAGTACAACTCGTAATCGACGCAATGGCCACCATGCCATCGGTGATCTCGACCAATTTTCCGTCTAGCTCAACGCTTACCGGGGTTCGCCCTGCTGCTTCACCAGGCAACACTTTGGCGAGCGCGACTTTCGTATCGCTGAGTTTTAGACGGTCTTGAGGCCGGTTGGGACCGGCCAGTGAGGGAATGACGTCGCCAAGGTCCAACTCAAGCACGGCGCGGTACTCCGGATGAGCGTCATCGGTGTAAAAAAGTTCATTGGCGCGGCAGTAGGCCTCGGCCAAGTCGGCTTCTTTATCGCGGCCTGTAAACCTGAGGTAGTCGATAGTGACCTCATCCACGGGAAAGAAGCCCATCGTGGCGCCGTATTCCGGACTCATGTTCGCAATGGTGGCGCGGTCGGGCAGGGTGAGTGACTTGAGTCCAGGGCCAAAGAATTCTACGAACTTTTCTACAACCCCAAATTTACGGAGACGCTCGGTGACGGTAAGAACGAGGTCGGTGGCGGTGGTTCCCGGTTTCAAGCGCCCCGTGAGCTTCATCCCGATGACTTCGGGAATCCCCATGGAATAGGGTTGTCCCAGCATCACCGCTTCGGCTTCAATGCCACCGACTCCCCAGCCGACAACGCCCAGGCCGTTGATCATTGTGGTGTGGCTATCCGTGCCTACCACGGTATCGGGCTGTAAAAGGCCTGCGGTTTCGGGGCTTTCAACGACCACTTTTGCCAGGTACTCAAGGTTTACCTGATGGCAGATGCCGCTGTTAGGAGGTACAACACGAAAGTTTCGAAAGGATTTTTGCGCCCACTTTAAAAATTCGTAGCGTTCTTGGTTGCGCTCATACTCTTTTTCGACGTTTTTGCTCAGGGCGTTCTGCTGGCCAAAGTAGTCAATTTGCACAGAATGGTCGATGACCAAGTCAACAGGGACAAGGGGGTTGATTTTTTGGGGATCTCCACCAACTTTGACAACTGCGTCGCGCATAGCGGCAAGATCTACGACGGCGGGGACGCCGGTAAAGTCCTGCATCAGCACCCGGGCGGGGTAAAAGGGAATCTCATAAACGGCGTCAGACCGAGGCTTATTGGCCAAAAGCTCCTCGGCGCCTGGTAAGTTGTCTTTGCGAAGGAGATTTTCTAACAAAACACGCAACGAAAAGGGGAGTCGGGCCACTTTTTCTTTGCCCAATTCAGTTATGTCGTAAAACTTCCACTCATGATCCGCTGTTTTGAGGATCTTGATCAAATCCGCCTTTTTCATCCCTGTCCATCCTTGGGGTTAAGTTCATGCTTTAGCGTCGCATTATGCCGAAAATCCGACGAGAAAACAACAGTCCTGCCCCCGAGGTTTTCGTTAGGATTTTTTGGCAGTTGGCCGATAGGCAAACTATGAAGGTAATGATTTTAGCGGCCGTAGCACTTTTGCTGTCAGCGATGTCCGCTTTTGCTCAAAGCAGTGAGACCGGTATCGCTAGTTACTACGGCGATCAATTTGATGGTCATTTGACAGCCTCGGGGCAACCCTACGATCCCAATGCTTTTACTGCCGCGCACCGGACGCTCCGCTTAGGGGTGCGGCTCGAGGTTGTAAACTTGGACAACGGAAAATGGACGGTAGTAACCGTAAACGACCGTGGCCCCTACGTGAAGGGTCGGTTGATTGACGTGTCGAAAGCCGCTGCCGAAAAGCTGGGAATGATCGCGACAGGGACGGCTCGGGTACGGATTTGGCCGATTCCTTTAGATGAAACCCCCGAACCCCCTGCCGATCTGGCTCAGATCATTAAAGCCGCCCACGCTCGCGAGCGCGAAAAAGGAAAAGCGACCGCCAGCGCCCCCACGTCCGCCGCGACGCCTGCCTCCTCGACAGCCCCCGAGTCGACACTGCCCCCCGCCCGCTTCATTCAGGTAGGTGCTTTTCAGTCGACCTCCAATGCCAAAGTCTTTTTCAAGCTACTGGTCCAAGAGGGCTTTGCACCTAAAGCCCGTGTGCAAAACGGAATGAACCGCATTTACCTCGAGGCCGCTTCAGCCGACGCCGCGCAAAGTCTGGTTCAGTCGCTTCAACAGCAAGGACATCCCCAGGTTTTGGTGATGCATGAGGCGCCTCCCGGCAACGACGAGGATTTATCTTCGAATTGAACACTTTGTAGACGTTCGCCCTTGGCATGCTAGCTAGACTGTGTTAGGATCATGCTTATGGCGAACGTAATGAAAATTGTCTTGGTCGATGACGACGAAGTAAATTTGACTTTTTTGACACAAGTTTTGCAGGACTATGAGACTTTTCCCTTCCGGGATCCCAAAAAAGCTTTAAAGTTTTGCGCCGATAATTCGTTTGATCTCGTCATCACAGATATGAGGATGCCCGGCATAACCGGGCTTGGTCTTATTAAAGAGCTTCGCAAGACCACCACCGACTTTGTTTCGCTGGTATTGTCAGCGTATTCCGATGCGGAATACCTGATGGAATCGGTGAATGCTAATTTGCTCTTTGCTTACTTGTTGAAGCCCGCTGAGTCACAAGTGCTGGTGCAGACAGTAGCTGAAGCCCTTAAGCACCTTCAGTATCAGCGTGAAAAAAATGCCGAGGAACAACGGCTGGTTGAAACCGCTCAACGCCTTCGCGAAGAAAATACCCAACTGCGTTTTTATGCCAATTCACCACTTGAAGGCCTGATTGGCACCAACCCTTTAATCATCAAAATTAAAGAGCAAATTAAAGCCTTTGCGATTTCTGATCACCCTATTTTGATTATGGGCGAAGAGGGTACAGGAAAAAAGACCGTAGCCCGTATTCTTCACGAGTTGTCACCACGTCGGCAAAAGCCGTATGTGGGGGTCAGCTGTACAACAATTCCTCCCGAACTTTTAGAATTAGAACTCTTTGGCGCAGTGAAAAACCCTTCTTTGGGGCAAAGACAGCCTAAGGACGGCTTTTTGGATGCCGCCCGCGAGGGAACGCTGGTCATTGAGGACGTCCAAGAGCTTTCGAAGCCTCTGCAAGCCAAGGTTTTAAAGTTTTTGCAGTATGGCACCTACTACCCCGTCGGCGGCACTGAAGAGCGCTCAGCCGATGTGCGTGTTCTGTTTACGAGCAGGACCACCTTGCTTCCTGAAATGGAAAAGGGTGATTTCCGCAAAGAGTTGTATTACAAGATTGCCAACCTTCAGATCAAAATGCCACCCTTACGCGAACGGCGCGAGGATATTCTGGCGATTTTCGAGGCCTTGGCCCAGCGTAAAAATACTGCAGTACCGGAATTGGGTCGAAAAGAACGCGAGCTTTTGTCGAAGTATGCCTACCCAGGCAACATTCAAGAGCTGGCAGGTCTGCTCGAGAAAATCAACTTGCTGGCTCGTTCCTCAGGCGGGGTGACTGCCGAGGATATCGAACAAGTTCTGAAAGAAAACGCACAAATGTATGCGTTGGTTCAGGGCGATAAGGCGGTAGTGCGCACCATTCAGCTCCCCACAGGGCAAGAACCGCTCGATTTACGGCTGTTTATCGATGAAATTGAACGCGAAATCATCCTTTCGACCTTGCGGTACGCCGACTACAATATTTCTCAGACGTCTCGCAACCTGCAAATCAGCCGCCAGGGTCTTAAGAACAAAATCAAGCGACTTGAGATTCCTGTCGACTTCGCCGAAGACGAAGAAGCCGACGAGTAAAAAGCGTCTTAAAAACTAATGGCTGATCAGCTTTTGAGCTTGGTCAGCCAGCGCTCTTGTCCAGTTACTCATCATCGCTTGGATTTGACCCCACGAAACGCCATTTTGTGCCATCAGTTTCGAAATTGTTCCCAAAACTTCAGCTTTTTTATCAGCTCCCACTTTAGCAATGGTACCCAAGGCTTCGCGAATTACGGCATCGGTCTGGCCGTGATTGATACGGTCGTTGATTTGCTTGAGGTAGTCTTGTGCCGATTGCGTGGTATCAGTCCAACCCGCCTTCATATTGGCAAGAATGCCGGTAAGTTCGCTTTGCGTGATCTTGCCATCGAGTCCTGCGGCCCAAATTTGCAGGGCTCCCCAGGCTTTAGTAAAGTTCAAGTTCGAGACTGCAGAGCCCACGGTGTTTAGAGCCGGAGCGTTCAGCGACGGAGCTCCCGGAACAGCAGGCAGAGCAGGCACGGCAGGTAACCCGGGAACGCGCGAAGAGGTATTTCCCAGGGCACGGTTGATGCTTTGTGAACCGCCCGAAATGGCGGCCAAAAGAGGGGCAGACACGCCCCGTTCCTGTTCCGCGCGGGCTTGCAGAGTAATAAACGCTACCGCGCCCAGAACAAGAATGTTGAGAATCAGCTCAAGGAACCAGTTTCCAGATTTGTCGGCCATACCCCACGTATCGGCAAAAACAAACCCTTTCTCAAGCAAGCCCTAAGTGCTTGAACATGGCAGTGTACTCGCCAGGACGTCCCACGAGGGTAGGGTCATCACCCTCTACTCTGTGGTAAAAATCGTCTAAATCTTGCCAGGTCACGTCGATGACTTCGCCAGGTTGAAGGTTGAGCTTGGCAAGATCTACGTCTTTGCGGCACAGAAAGTTGTGGTGAAATTCACGGTCAAAAATCTGGTGAGCGGTATCGAGGTATTCGCGAGGGGCGATAAAGATGAGTTCGAGCTCGTTAGGACTCAGGACGAGGCCCAATTCCTCTTGGGTTTCGCGCAGTGCCGCCTCGAGGACAGTTTGTCCCGCCGAAACGTGACCGGCTACCGAAATATCCCACTTTCCGGGGTCAGTTTGCTTTCGCGGGTCTCGTCGTTGCAAAAGGAGTCGGCCACGACTGTCAATAATCCACAGTTGGGCACTTTTGTGCCAAAGGCCCCGGGCGTGAACGACACTTCGAGGGAGGCATTCTCCGGTGAGTTTGCCCGAGGCGTCGCAGATATCAAAATGTTCTTCCATCGCTGTATTCTAACGACAGGAGTCTCGACGCGCCAGGAGGGTGCCATAAAACCGCCGTGACGTTATAATAACGTTATGACGCTCAGCCCTGAACCTGGCTACGATTTGTACGCACCGTCTTATAAAGACGACCATCCTCACCTGGATAGCTTTGACTGGGACCAGGCCCGCGCCTGGCTCAGGCAAACGCTCGAAGCCACGGCCACCAAACCTACCCTGCTTGACGCGGGCTGTGGCGACGGGCGAACCCTGGCGCGTGTAGCCCGTTGGGAGCTTACCTCGCAGCTATTTGGTGTGGACATTAGTCGTGCGATGTTGGCCCGTGCGGCCAAGCGAGTCGCCGGGGCTCAGTTCGACCGCTTAGACCTAACCAACGTCGACGCGTGCCGACGTTGGGTCGAACGCAGAACACGGGTTAACATACTCACCGCGTTCTTTGTTCTGGTGCACTTTTCGCGCCCCGAAGTGTTTTTTGACTCGCTGGGCTCCTTAGTTCAGCCGGGCGGTGAGGTTCTTATGAACTCGATTCCCCAGCGTGAGGCCCCTATCTTAAAAGCGGGAACCCGAAGGTTTCAGATTCAGGCCTACCACCACGACCCAGACCGCATCCAAGATTACGGTCTGGCTGCCGGCTGGCAACTGGTTCGGCGACAAGACCTCGTTGAGGATACCCAGCTAGTCTCGACGCTCTTTTGGTGGCGCATACCCACTGGGACCTCCCCCACAGCAACCTCACTCTAAACGGCTGACTTGAATAGCCTTTACGGCTAGGCCGCCCTGGGCAAAAAAGAGCTTGAGGTAACCCGATGGGTTTTTGAAAAGTCCCAGGGGGTACACGTACTCGGTCCATTCGGTTTGACGTCCTGGTACCGTTATCGTAGTGGTGTGCTTTCCGCTCAGCGAAAACGTCAACGGTAATTGCGCGAGGGGGCTGGCTTCTGAGCGCAAGGTTAGGCGAATTTCGTACTCACCACTTTCGTCGAATAAAAGCCCCAGAACATTGACGGCGCCTTTTGCTGTCTTAAGGCCGCTCAAGTCAAGCAGTCCCGCCTTCTGGTAGGTTAGATCGCTTATGGCGAGGTCGGATTCGTCGGCGGATTCCGGTACCGGGTGTGTGAGCCGGTTCATCGCCGGAAGTTCTTGCAAAACCCGGCAAATATTGCGAGCACCGCGATACAGCTGGCCCCTCGTCAGAAGCCCCGAGTCAAGCGCTTGACGCAGATCGGTTAGTTGGGGGTTGTCCCGCGCATTAGGAACGACCATATACACATCATTTTGGGCTCGTACCATGAACGACGCCGCACTCAACGAGGCTTCGTCTTGGTCGTTATTCATTGCCGCCCACCAATCGGTCATCACCAGCCCGTCAAAGCCCCACTCCTCACGTAAAATCACGGTTAAGAGGTCATAGTTCGAAGCGGTCCAGATACCGTTAATGGCGCCATAA
>JAJXVP010000153.1 GCA_021782055.1 bacterium
CTTAGTAAAGATCACCGAGCTATTGTGCCCGCCAAACCCCAGGGTGTTGGACATGACAGCGCGAATCGTGCCTTTAACGCCGTGGTGCGGCACGTAGTCCAAGTCGCAACCGGCTTCGAGGTCGGGGTTATCCAGGTTGATTGTTGGCGGAAAGTACTGATCCCTCAGGGCCAGAATCGAGATGATCGCTTCGATCGCCCCAGTGGCCCCAATGCAGTGGCCTGTCATCGACTTGGTTGAACTCATCTTGAGCTTGTAAGCATGGTCGCCGAACACGACTTTCACAGCTTTTGTTTCGGTGGGGTCATTGATCTCGGTCGAGGTACCGTGAGCGTTGATGTAGTCGATCTCTTGGGGCTTGAGGCCCGCTTGGTTGAGCGCCATCTGCATCGCACGGATAGCGCCGGTGCCCTCCGGATGGGGACTGGTCAGGTGATAGGCATCACAGGTGATACCATAACCGGCCAGCTCGGCGTAGATTTTGGCTCCCCGAGCCTTGGCATGTTCATATTCTTCGAGGATCAGTACCCCAGCGCCCTCACCCATAACAAAGCCCGACCGGTCCTTGTCAAACGGCCGCGAGCTTTTGGTCGGGTCGTCGTTGAACTTAAACGTGACCGCTTTCAGCACACAAAAGCCACCAATACCCATAAGGGTAATAGCCGCTTCGGTGCCACCCGAGATCATCACATCGGCCACACCATCGCGAATCCAGCGGGCGGCGTCGCCAATCGCATCGGTTCCTGCCGAACACGCCGTTAAAATCGAATAGCAAGGCCCTTGGGCGCCGGTCAAAATGGCAATATTGCCGGGGCCTTCGTTCGAAATCAGCTTAGGAATCGACATGGGAGGAATCCGATTGGGCCCACCGCCGGCAAAGATCTTCTCGTAGGCGATTTCGAGGGATTGAACCCCACCAATGCCGTTTCCCAGCACCGTACCAATACGTTCGGGCGCAATGTTGTCGCCCACCTTCAAACCTGAATCTTCTAAGGCTTGAAGAGCCGCATAGGCGGCAAACTGACTAAAGGGGTCCATCTTGCGGGCCTCTTTGCTGTCGAGGTAGCGGGACGGATCAAAATTTTTAACCTCGCCGGCAATCTGGCAGGGCATCGTCGACGCATCGATATGGGTGATGCGGCCAATACCGCTTTGGGACGCCTGGATGGCGGCCCAGGTTTCTTCGACACTGTGGCCTAGGGGATTGACGGTACCAAGACCGGTAACAACAACTCGTCGGGACATGGTTGACTCCTCTCTACATACCCATGCCGCCGTCCACCGACAGCGCCTGACCGGTGACATACGTTGACAGGTCGGACGCCAAGAACAGGGCGACGCGGGCGATTTCTTCGGCCGAGCCCATACGGGCCATCGGGATGCGGGCAAATAACGCTTTTTTTTGGTCTTCGGTCAGTTGCTCGGTCATTTCGGTGCCTATAAAGCCGGGGCAAATGGCATTGACGCGCACCCCGCGCGGGGCTAACTCTTGCGCCAGGCTTTTGGTAAGACCAATCAAACCAGCCTTCGAGGCGGCGTAATTGGTTTGACCAGCATTGCCGTGCAGGCCCACTACCGAACTCATGTTGATGATTGAACCACCACGGCGTGAAAGCATCGACATAGACACCGCTTTACAAATGTAAAAGGCACTAGCCAAGTTGACTCGCAGGACTTCGTTCCAAGCGTCGGCGGGCATGCGGGCAATCAACCCATCACGGGTGATCCCCGCATTGTTGACGACAGCGTCCAATCCGCCGGATTCTTTAAGAATCTCTTTGATGAGGGCGGTGATAGCCGTTTCGTCGGCGACATCGACCGCATGGTAATGCACCTTGGTTCCCGCTTCGGCGGCAACCGCTTCTAGGCCAGCGAGGTCGCCCGGAGTCCGTGACAACGTGTAGACCTCGGCGCCGTTTTTAAGAAACGTCTCGACAATGGCTCGGCCGATCCCTTTGGAACCGCCGGTGACCAGGGCTTTTTTTCCGGTTAACAACATCACAGCTCCCTTTTACCCGATTTGCGCGATTTGTTCCAGTTTACCCGCCGGCAGACAGACGGCCTCGGGGAACTGAGCTTTCCACAGGCCCGCTAACACCGTTCCGGGTCCCGCTTCAATCACACGAGTATACCCTGCGGCGGCTAAAGCCGCTTCTTCGGTTGTCCAGCGAACCGGAGATGTCACCTGACGAACTGCCAGAGTTTTGGCTTCGGCACCGGTCCGTACAACGGCTCCGGTGACATTAGAATACAGCTCCAGCTGAGGGTCGGCAAAACTTAACTTGCTAACGGCCTGTTCTAAGGACTCGGCCGCTGACTTGAGGAGCGGCGAGTGAAACGGCCCCGATACTTTTAACGTGATAACCCGCTTAGCTCCCGCCGCCTTCAGGACGGCTTCACCCGCCTTAAGGGCTTCGGCGGTTCCCGAGATCACGACTTGCACCGGCGAGTTGTAGTTAGCGCCAAAAAGGTTAGGAATGTTTTCTTTGGTCAGCACCGCGTCCACTTGTTCGGGACTCAAACCCAAAACGGCGGCCATACCCGGCTCCCCGGCACTACGATCCAGGGCCCCAGCGGCTTGAGCCATGAACTCGCCCCGTTGACGAACCAAGGGAAAGATTTTTTCAAACGGCAAGACCCCAGCCCAAGCCAAAGCGGCGTATTCACCAAGGCTAAAGCCGGCAACACCTTGAGCGGTTACGCCCTTCTGGCGCAACACCACGGCGACCGACAGGTTGGCTAAGGTCACAGAAATCTGGGTATTTACGGTCTCTTTCAGCTGTTCTTCGGTTCCATGGGCTAACAAGCCATGAACATCGACACCCGTCGTTTCATGCGCCAGCGCAAATAAATCGCGCACTTCAGACGAAGCGTCGTACAGATCCAAAACCATCCCGGGATACTGGGCACCCTGACCGGGAAACAAAAAGGCTGTCTTCATAGCACCTCACAGGTGAAGGGAATGGCCGCAACTTTAGCGTTTTAGCCAAAAAATGGGAAGAGGCGACAAAAAACCCTTTACCGGGGACTTGTTTTGAGGCCCCTTCTGCATAAAGCTTGAGAAAGCGGAGGACGGAATGGATACAGACACTCCTCAGGTGCTAGTGGTCGATGACGACCCCACGGCACGCGATGTGTCAATGAGGATGCTCAAACGCTTAGGCGTTCAAAGTGCGGGAGCCCATGATGGTGAGGCTGCCCTTCAGCTGGTCAAGGCTATTCCTTTTGCCGCAGTCTTTCTGGACTGGGAGCTGCCTGACAGCCCCGGTAGTGTGGTGGCCCAGCGCCTGCGTGAGCTGAAACCCGAGCTCCCGATTATCGGGCTGTCCGGCTATTCCCCCGAAGACACTAACTCGTCGATCTTTGACTTATACTTAACCAAGCCGGTCACCACCAACGATTTTGCCCGTGCCCTAAAACGCGTTCATGTCCCGTTGAAAACCGATTAGGTCCCACTGAAAGCCGATTAGATTGTCTCTTTTAGTTCCAAGGTCACCTCGAGGTTAAGCCTCACCAACTCGCCCATCGACCGGCAACCACGAAAGTCATCGTTTTTATGAAAGTGGGCCAACCCCGCCGCCAGCTGGGCCGTTTTTTCGGGGCTCGAGAACTCGCCGTGTTCCATGACGTCAAGAAGGTCGTTAATACGACCCCAGTCCCCTTTGGCGCGGCGAGCCATCAGCGTGCGTTCCTCGATCTGGTACTGCCTGATCGTATCCAGCGTAAGAATCTCCCAGACAACATCTACGATGGGTTTATTTTCCTTGTGGAACTGCGGCAAATATACCCGAATGTCCCCCTCGTAGCTTTGTTGGTCAAAGTCGATGGCCCGAACCCGGTACTGCTCCTCGTCAAAATCCATAGTCACGTCCATGACGTAGTTGTAGGACCGCATATCGCCCAACAGGCGCACAAAACAGCGCTCATTGAACTTGACGAATTCTTTGGCGATACGGGCCCGGTTAATGCCCGGCCGCTGAAAGTAGTCTTGCAAGAACACATCGCCAGGCAAACCGACGATGTGTTCCTCGACGAGGGTCGAGCCCTGCACCAAAAAGTTGATGTTGTTAGGGCTTAATAGGTGCTCGAGCTCGAGCCCTGCAACCCGGCTGGCGTCGGCCTTCTTGATATAAAAGTAATCGTGGTTGTCGTTGTATTGGTTGACGACCTTGATGCGGAACGGTTGAGAGTTGGCAAAATGGCAAAAATCGATACGTTCGACAAACAAGTGGCGCACCGCACTCATGTCGCCCGCCATCTTGAGCAGGCAGTAAAGGCGCTTGAGGTTGTCTTCAAGCTCTTCACGCACCGGCGGCGGGTAGATTAACATCTCCCACAGTGAGTCGCCACCTTGGTGATCCTCAAGGGCAACGGCCTCGCTCCACGACAGCAGGTCTTCGTAGCGCAGACGAAAGTCCTGCTCGCGCTCGTAGTCCTTGAGGTACAAGTGAAATCGTGGCGACACAGAAAAGGCAGGCTTTTTTCGAGAAATACGGACTTCGCCAGGGTTTTCGGAGCGAGGAGGCATAGTTTCATTCTAGATTGCCGCCGAGTCCCCAATCAAGCCACCGTTCAACTTTAGGCTTTTGATTGACGCCCCGCCAAAGAAAAGACTATTTTGAGGCTCTGAGGAACCCATGACTGAAAAAAATCTCCCCTTCAGCCGCGACGAGCTGGAAACCCTTGCCCAACAGGTACCGACGCCGTTCCACATCTACGACGAGGCCGCTCTTCGCCAAAACGCAAAGTCCTTTGCCCAGGCTTTTTCTTGGGTACCGGGCGGCTTTCGCAACCATTTTGCGGTCAAAGCCCTACCCAATCCTTATATCCTTAAGCTTCTTCACGAAGAGGGAATGGGCGCTGACTGTAGCTCGATGGCCGAGCTTTTGCTCTGCCAAGCCGCAGGAATTCCCGGGGATCACATCGTGTTTACCTCGAACGATACCCCTGCCGAAGAGTTCCGCAAAGCCGACGAGCTGGGAGCTTTGATCAACCTGGACGACCTTAGCCATGTTCGCTATCTGTACGAAGCTTTGGGAGGCCGCCTACCCGAACGCCTCAGCTTTCGTTATAACCCTGGTCCTCTTAAAGAGGGCAATGCCATCATCGGCAAACCCGAAGAGGCAAAATACGGTCTGACCCGGCCCCAGCTGTTCGAAGCCTACCAAGAAGCCCAGAAGCTGGGGGCCAAGACCTTCTGCCTGCACACCATGGTTGCCTCGAACGAGCTCAACCCCGATTACTTTGTCGAAACCGCTCGCTTATTGTTTGAGCTGGCCAGCGAAATCCGCCAGCGCACCGGCATCAAACTAGCAGAAGTCAACCTCGGTGGTGGCATCGGCATCCCCTACCGCCCCAGCCAGACGGCAGTAGACCTTGCTTATGTGGGAAAAAAAATTCACGCCGCCTACCAGGAATTGATCGAAAAGAACGACCTTGCTCCTTTGCGGGTGGTCATGGAATGTGGACGAGTCGTCACCGGGCCCTACGGTTGGCTGGTGACCCGAGTACTCCACAAAAAAGCGATCTACAAAGATTATGTCGGGCTAGACGCCTGCATGGCCAACCTAATGCGGCCGGGTATGTACGGAGCCTACCACCACATTTCGGTTCCCGGCAAAGAAAACGCCCCCCGCAAAGTCTACGACGTCACGGGTTCGCTGTGCGAAAACAACGACAAGTTTGCTATTGACCGCGAAATCCCCGACCCGGCGATTGGTGACCTTGTCGTCATCCACGATACAGGGGCCCACGGGCATGCCATGGGTTTCAACTACAACGGCAAACTTCGCAGTGCTGAGGTGCTTTGGTCAGGCCCTGGCCGCTGGAAGGTAATCCGCCGCGCCGAAACCTACGCCGATTTGTTCGCCACCCTAGACTTTCCTGGGCTAAAGTCTTAAGCGCATGCCGCTTTACGTTATTGCCACCCCCATCGGGAACCTCGCCGACATAACGTTGCGTGCCCTGCAAACCTTGCGGGAGGCCGACGTTATTGCCGCCGAAGACACCCGGCAAACCCTTAAGCTTTTAAATGCTCATGGTATCGTTAAGCATTTGATTTCGTGCCGAGCCGCCAACGAGGCCGAAAGCGCCAGGGGTATTGTCAAACTGTTGAGCGAAGGCAAAACCGTAGCTTACTGCACCGATGCGGGTACCCCGGGTTTGAGCGACCCGGGGTCAGTCCTCGTCCATACCGTCCGCGAAGCCGGTTACCCGGTGGTCCCTCTACCCGGCCCTAGCGCCTTTGCCACCCTGTTGAGTGTGGCCGGATTTGGAGGCCGCACGGTAACCTTTGATGGTTTTCCTTCGCCCAAAGCCGGTCGCCGTAAAAAGCGGCTTGAAGAGCTCTTGGCCCGAGGCGAGGCCTTTGTGGTCTATGAATCACCGTTTCGCGTTGTCAAGCTTTTGGCTGACTTGGCGGCAATCGAACCCTCTCGCCCCGTCGTTGTCGGACGCGAAATGACAAAAACTCATGAAGAATTCCTTTCGGGCACCTGTGAAAGTGTCTTGCAAGAGCTGAAAGACCGGCCTATACTAAAAGGGGAGTTTGCTGTCTTGGTCGCTTCGAAACATTTTACCGAAGAAGACCTCGAGGAAAGTTAAGGTTCCTCGGCATAAGTGCCGATAAGGTGAACGAGGTGATTGGCCATGATGATTGACCGCATGGGTCCTGTGGAACCCGTCAAAAATCTCAATAAGACAGACTCGCCTAAAAAGGCGTCGGAAGCGGTGCGGTCAGATTCTATTGAAGTCTCCACCGAAGCCAAGGCCCAAGC
>JAJXVP010000015.1 GCA_021782055.1 bacterium
ACAATACAGCGGACGGAAAGATTGGCATTGACTGGTCCGATGTGCTTTCGGTGGGGATCAATGAAATGGACGATGAGCACAAAGAGCTGTTCCGTCGCATCAATGCGCTTCTCGTTGCGCTTTTGCAAAACAGTCCGATGCCCGAAGTCCTTCGGCTGTTCGACTCTGTGGGGGACTACGCTCAGGAACATTTTAGAGATGAAGAAGCTTTGCAACAGAAGTATCAATACCCCCGTATGTCGGGGCACAAAGAACTCCATGCGCAGTTTCTGCAGGAGCTAGGAAAAATCCGTTCTCGTCTTACCACCGAAGGGTTCCATACGGGGGTGTTGATTCATATCCAGGACAAAGTCGTCCAATGGCTGTTAGAGCACATTGGACGGGTGGATAAAGACTACGGTTTGTTTATTCAGAACCTTTCTGACAGCAAGGCCTCAAAAGCTTCTGTCAGCTCGGTGTAATTCCGTTTTACAGGTATCTGGGGGAACTGAAGGGTAATGCTTTCTGGGGGGCAAAAAAAGAACCCGGCATCTGCTTCGAGCAACATGCCGGTGTCATTATAACTGTCACCCGAGGCAAAAACCTTCAATCCCATGGAATGAAAGGCTTGAACTGCAAGTTTTTTGCCGTCTTTTTGGCGGAGGCGGTAGCCGGTGACTTGGCCTCCAGTACCGACTTCAAGGGTATTGCAGAAAATGGTGGGTAAGCCAAGTTTTTCCATTAAGGGGCCGGCAAATTGGGTGAACGTATCGGACAGAATCACGACCTGGGTTTGGCGGCGTAGACGATCGAGAAAGTCTTTAGCCCCGTCCATGGGCTCCATGCGGCGGATGACGTCCTGGATGTCACTGAGTTTAAGGCCATGCTGGGCCAAAAGCTCAATGCGTTTTTTCATCAAAACATCGTAATCGGGAACTTCGCGTGTTGTGAGGCGAAAGTCGGCAATCCCCGTGATTTTACTGAATTCTATCCAGATTTCGGGGACAAGTACCCCTTCTAAGTCGAGTGTAATAACGTTAAGCATGGCCTCAGAGTACCGTCTCGCGCTGGTTTTGACAACGGGCTTATCACACACCATAATACAGGGTATGGCCCTAGACCGCCACTTTTTTGTCATCAATGGATTGGCATTGCTCCTTGCTGTGGCAGGTATTGTTATCCCTTTATGGATTATCTCGGAAGGCAACGTGAGCCTTCTCGAAGCTCCGGCCCTCGTGACCTTGCTTTTATGTTGGTTAGCGGCAGGGGTATTTTGGTGGAGGGGACGTACCTGGCTTGTGGCTTGGGAAGACCATCAGCGCTCGCGTCGAGCTTTTTATACGATCGATCATGGTGGCGAAATGGTGTATTGGGTTGGTGCCGAAAACCGTATTCTTGACGTGAACGAAAGACTTTTGCGGACCCTTGGGTACGAGCGCGAGGCCTTACTTAAAAAGTCCCCCGTCTTAATTGACCAAAATTGGTCAGATGAGAGGGTGGCCGAATGGCGCCAGGATTTAACGGAAGGCTCCCTACTTGCGCAAAGTTCGACGTATGTTGCCTGGGATGGTCGATCTATCCCTGTCGATCAGCGCCTAACGGTTTTTACCGAAGCGGGAAGCAAAATTCTCTGCATCTTTGCTCTCGATGTAACGGGACCTAGACGTGTTGAACGAGAACTTGAACAGACCCGCAATTTGTTGAGTTTGTTTTTGGAAGGCCTAACCGCAGGAGCTTTTATCCGTGACAAAGAAGGAACCTTTCTGTACTGCAACCGTAAGTTTCAGGAATGGATTCCCCAAGTTAAGGTTGGTAAAACCCTCTGGGACCTTTTTGACCGCACCGAAGCTGATCTTTACCATGAGGAAGATTTATTGGTGCTCGAAACCGGCCCTCACACCTTTGACAACTCTCCGCCTCCGAGCCCAGAAGGCCCTTGGTTTGAATTTCTGAAATTTCCTATTCTTCTTCCTGATTCTCAGCCCCTCATAGCCGGGATTGTGATGGACATCACGTCCCGTCGAACCTCTGAAATTCAGATTGCCGAATCGAACGCCTTTCTCGAAGCTGTTCTCAAACAATCTCCCATTGGTATGATTGTCCTTACCCCTCAACGCACAGTTCGCACTATCAACGAAGGTGCCCGTGAAATTCTTGGGTTTGAAGAACCTAGCCGGGTTTGGACAACGATGACAAACCTGTGGCCAGAAGCAAAACTCTTTTCGGCCGAAGCCTGGAGCGAACGGCGCGACTGGCATCATCCAGACGGTTCGCTGCGGTCTATTTTGGCCAACATCGCCCCGGTTCTGGATGAAAAGGGGGATCAATTGGCCCTCTTAGTGATGCTTCAGGATATCTCAGAACTTCAAGAAGCCCAAAAAGCACTGCAGTTGATGAACCACCATTTGGAAGCCTTGGTGGAAAACCGTACCAAAGCCTTGTCAGAGTCCAATGAGGCGCTCAGGCACAGTCTGGTAGAGTTGCAACGAGCGCAGGATCACCTCATCCAACGCGAAAAGCTTGCCTCGCTTGGCTCGCTGGTGGCAGGCGTTGCCCATGAAATTAATACCCCAGTTGGGGTGGGGGTAACGGCGGCCAGTTACCTCCGGGAACGAACGCAAACCCTGATGGCGGCCTTGGATTCCGGGCAAATTCGAAGGTCTGAACTTGACGCCTTTCTAGATGTGGCAAATCAGTCAACGGCCATTCTTCTGGCCAACTTGGAACGAGCCTCCAACCTGATCAAAAGTTTCAAAATGATTTCTGTGGATCAAAGCACTGACCCTTGTCGGGTATTTACCCTGAAAGCCTATCTCGAAGAGGTGTTAGTTACCCTGCGATCCCCCCAGGCGTCGTTGAAAGTTATCACCAAAGTCGAAGGTGATCCCACCTTGCAGATGACCAGCTACCCAGGCTCACTCGCTCAAATTGTGACCAACCTATTCATGAACTCGTGCGTTCATGGCTTCGAAGGGCGTCAAGAAGGGCACATCCTGGTGTCGTTTCATGCTGAACAAGATCGAGTATGCCTGATTTATGCCGATGACGGAAAAGGCATGACCGATGAAGTCCTGACGCAGATCTTTGAGCCCTTTTTTACCACGAGGCGTGACTTGGGCGGCTCTGGCTTGGGGATGAATATTGTTTTTAACCTCGTTCACCGTAAATTAGGGGGTACCATTGAGGTCTGGTCAAAACCTGATGAAGGGGTAAAGTTTACCCTCGACTTGCCTCGGGAGTCGCCGCTTGAGACCCCCGCCGATGTAGGCTAGGTAACTTGTGGACCCTAGTGCCCCCTTCAACGCTAACCGTGTGAGCCTGACCGTTCGCGGAAATCAAGCCTTTTTTGCTGTTCCCTGGACCTCTTTGAAGCTGGCCGACAGGCATTCGATTGCGTGGGAGGTTCCTTCTGTTGCCGGTTTGTACCAAGTCTATTGGGAGGATGAACGACGTAAACTTCAGATTTTTTCTTGGGGACAGGCCTGGTACGGGGGGCTTCGGGGAAAGCTTGCCGAAAGCATTGATCAGGATCATGAGCCTTTACAAGTGCGAAAAGAGATTTTAGAAAACCGTCGCCTTTGGTATCGCTATGTGCTGTGCGAAGCTTGGGGTGATCTACAAGACTTATTTTGCCTTTACGGACAAATTCTTAACCCCAGCGAGCCACCGCCCCCTTCCAGCGGGCGCTTTAGGTTTCTTCATTTGCGCGAGACTCCCATGACTCAAGCCAAAACGTGAACAGCCGATAAGGTATTCAGGGGGGGGCGCATGCTGAACAACTTGAAAGAGAATCCCATCGGTTTAACGTTGGCGGGACTGTCAGCGTTTTTTTTATTGTCGCTGGGTTTATACGCTGTGGGGTTGGGTAACTGGGTTCTGACAGCGGTGTTAGCCTGGCCGGGGGCTTTCCTCTATCAAAGTTTCAACGTTTTGGCGGTGTATATCCCTGTCTTTTTGGGGGTGCTAGCGTTAGCTTCCGTTCTCCCTGAGTTAAAGTTAGTTCTGCTAACACCATTATTCGCTTCAATTTTGCCTTTTTTAACCTCCTCTCTTATGGTAAAAATCGCCACAGGAGCCCCAGACAGCGGGTTGACTGCCTGGTTTAAAGCTCAGCTAGGTCAGACCGGAAGTCTTTTGTTTTTGGGCTTGTTAACAGCCCTTGAAGTCGCGGCGGTCGCTGTCTCGGCGTTTTTGGTGTTTCGCCAACAAGAGTCGTTTACCGCCTTGGCACAAGACTACCGTGAAGAGCAAGACTTTCACGAAGAGTTTTCACAAGGAGTTAATAGCGCCCCAAGCGAGGCTAAGAATCCTGCGTCTTCCATGCGCGAAGCTTCGGCTCAACTTGAAGAACAACCGTGGGAAGTTTTCTCGGTACGCTCTATGGGGTTCAGTGAACCAGACGTCGCTTTTGAACCGGCTGTTTTGCGTAATGACCCTTTCTTTGAAGTCCCTGAAACCGAATATCGTTCGCAGGCTCTTGATTCTTTAACAAAAGCCCTTAGAACGCTTTCGGAACAGCAAAAGGCCCCAGCGGTTTTACAAGAAGAGATCGAACCGGACGAGTTCATACCGGACGAGATCGAGCAAGAAGATGACCTTTTGGCCGAAGTTGAACCCAAGGGTGTTGAACCCGATGTCGTCGATTGGGATCTTTTACGGGGTAACCTTTCTTATGACGAAGAAATTGAGCAAGAAGAAGCCCTAGAAGCAGAGTTCATTCCTCAACCTAGTCAGGTGATTCGACCCTTAGAGGGTGGCAATGCCTCCCAACCGAGAACGATTTCTTGGCCACAGCCCGCCCCCGCAAAAATCTCAACGGAGCCTGTGGCCAACGATATTCCCCCCACGAATCCAGCCGAGAACACCCCTGCGGAACCTAGAACACCAAGTCGCCGCCTTCGCCCTGGTTATCATGTTCCTCTTCAAGGATTGTTAACCACTTACGAAGAGGGGAATTTTAGCCAAATCGACGAAGCAACCCAGCGATCCGCACTGATTTTGCAAAATACCCTAAAAGAATTCAGCATTGATGCACAGGTTACGGGAATTCGCAAAGGCCCGGTGGTGACCATGTTTGAGATTCTACCGGCGGCAGGGGTGAAGTTATCCAAGATCGTGGCACTTGCCGATAACATCGCCTTGGGTTTGGCGGCGATCAGTGTGCGAATTGTTGCCCCTATACCGGGCAAACATGCTGTTGGAATAGAGGTTCCAAACCGGGAGCGCACTATTGTAGGGTTCGCCGAAATGATCGCTAGTCCTGAATTTCAAGAAAGCAAGGCCGAGATTCCCATTGTTTTGGGTAAGGATATTTCGGGTGAAACACAAATTATTGACCTGGCAAGAACACCGCACCTGCTTATTGCCGGAGCAACGGGTGCGGGCAAGTCGGTCTGTGTGAATGCTCTTGTTTGCTCAATCTTGTTCCGCCGGTCCCCTGAAGATGTTCGTCTGTTGATGGTTGACCCCAAAATTGTAGAACTGAAATTCTTTAACGATATTCCTCACCTGCTGGCACCGGTGATCACCGAGCCCAAGAAAGCCTTGCAAGCCATCCAATGGTGTTTGTACGAAATGGAACGACGTTACGCTCTTCTCGATGCAATGGGGGCCAAAGACATTCGTAGTTACAACAGCAAAATTGATAAGCGCCATATGGCGGCAGTCAAACTCCCCTACATTGTTGTTGTCATCGATGAATTCGCTGACTTGATGGCCACGAGTGGCAAGGATATGGAAGGTATCATTGCCCGCTTAGCCGCCATGAGTCGCGCGGTGGGGATTCATCTGGTCTTAGCTACTCAGCGGCCTTCCGTGGACGTGATCACAGGTTTGATTAAAGCCAATTTTCCCAGCCGAGTCGCCTTTATGGTTGCTTCTAAAACCGACAGCCGGATTATCATTGACCAAATGGGGGCCGAAAAGCTTCTGGGCCGGGGTGATATGTTGTTTACCTCGAGCTGGAACCCTTTCCCCAGCCGACTTCAAGGCGCCTTTTTGTCCGAAGAAGATGTGGAACGGGTGGTCGCGCACGTCAAAACTTTAGGTGAGCCCGAATATATTAGCGATGAAATCTTCTATGACGAAGAAGAAGAGGAAGCCGCCGCCGAGGAAATTTCGGCAGGAGAAATGGATCCTTTGTTTGAAAAGGCGGTTGAAGTAGTCCGAACGTTCAAAAAGGCCTCGGCAAGCTTTCTTCAGCGTCGGCTTGGGGTTGGCTATAATCGAGCGGCTCGCATGATAGAGCAGATGGAAGAAATGGGCATTGTCGGCCCACAAAATGGGTCAAAGCCCCGTGAGATTGTGCACGCAGGCTGAGTCTTCTACTTTAGTTGGTCTTCGACTGCGTCCCAATTTTCGGGCAACCCGAAGGTTAAAAGTGTTTTTATTCGTTGGGAGTAATATCGGGCGCCGGCGTCCTCGGGGTGTTGCTTTAGCACGGATAAAAAGTTTTCCTGGGCCTGTTCCAATTGTCCAGTCCTGTAGTAGGCCAACCCTTCTTCAAAGATTGTTTTTGTGTTAGAAAACAATTCACAAGTTCGCTCATCTAGACCTGTCCACACATGAGCAACTTCCAGAGGTTGCTTTTTTCCATAGACTCTGACAACGCCGGCATACCTCCAAGAGAGGTGGCTAGTGTCAACTTCATCAAGAATTGACAGGGTGGTTAGGGTCCCCTGACCAAAGAGTTTAGTTAAGCTTTCTAAACGACTGGCCAAATTGACCACATCTGAAATTACAGTGGTTTCCAAACGTTGAGTTTCACCAATGGTTCCAATAGTTACTGTTCCAGAAAAAATGCCGCAGCCCACCGAAAGGGGAGCATACCCCGAGTTTGCGCGGTGACTGTTATACACCTGCAATGATGCTTGGATGGCAGTCGCCGCTACGATGCCAGCCTGGGCCCCATTGGGGAAAAGAGCCATTATGCCGTCTCCAATGTATTTATCGATAAAACCGCCGTGATGACGAATGACGGGACCAATATTGCTAAAGTAGGCATTGAGAAGACGAAAGGTTTTTTCTGGGGGCAGAGTCTCTGCGAGGGTCGTAAAGTTGCGGATATCACAAAACAAAATACACAAATCTTTGGTCTGGTATTCACCTAATTGAACGTCCTGAAGTCTTCGTTTTTCAAGTAGTTTAAGAAAATCATCGGGAAAAAACCTGGCAATATTCGTGTTAATCCGCTCCAAATCACGACCTCGCTGTTCAGACAGGCGAAAGGTAAAGCGAATCGCCTGAGCTTGAACCCAGCCTTGAACAAGAAGAAAGGCAAGAAAAGCTTCACGGAGAACATAGGGGAACGGGCTTATTTGGAACGACCTTAACGTATCGTTAACCGCAGCGAGTCCCACTAAAAGCATTGAGAGCAAAAATATAAAAGCGTTGGGACGATGACGAAAAGCGGCCATAACAAGTCGTGCTAGAACAATAAGGATGCTCAAAATACTAAGAATTTCGCTAGGGAGAAGTAGTGGCCCTGTCCATTTAACGGGAAGCAAAAAGAAACAAAAGCCCAAGAGAGAGAGAGGAACGCTCAAAAAAATAAGGAGCTTTGAAGAAATTTCGCGAGGAAAATTCAATTTCAAATAAATGAGCAGAGGAATTGAGCCTGCATTTAAGATAAGAAATTCAAATTTCTTTTGAATTTCCCACGGAATAAAGGAAAATTGTGACCAAAGGGGAGATGAGGTTGTGATAATCCGTGCCACGGCTACCAAACCAAATAAGCCTAGCCATAAAATATTTCTGCTAGAAGAATTGGCTAAACCCATCCCTAAGTACCAAACCAGAATTAACAACAGAGCCCCGGCGAGAAAATAGTCTAAGCCGGTTTCTTGCAATTGTTGGGTTCTCATGAGGGACTCTGGCCCTAGGGTAAGGCTGTACAAGACCCCGCCTATGTAAAAGTTATGATTTGCCACTTGCAAAGTTAGGCTAAGAGGTCTTGTACTGTTAGTAGCCGTGGTAAAGGTCACCCATCGTACCTCGTCTGCGGGGATTTCTGGCGGTCCAAACGTTCCGGCTTGGGCGGCCAAGGTGTTATTGATCCACAGTCGATAGGTTGTCAAAATTGAAGGGACGCGAATCGTCCACAGTAGCGTCTTCGGCGGCAGAAGTAGGTCTAAATGGTAGGTTACCTTACCGTAAGGAGAAAAGCCTTGGGCCTGAAAAGAGGCAGGAAGTGGGACGGTCTTTCCTGGATACGAGCCGCCGGGAGGAACGATTTGCCCCCAAGAGGCGAGCCACTGGCCGTTCAACCGTTCTGGTTGTTGAAACGAGCAATGGGATAGATCTAAAAGACCATTTTTAGCCCCTGCATTTTGTTGATCTGCCGAGCATGAGGTTAGGGTGGCTAGAAGTCCTGATAAAGTTAGCGCAAAGAGAAAATTTAAGGATTTCATCCAAACCTCTTAAGCCTCTACTTTTGAAGCTGATCTTCGATGGCGTCCCAGTCCTCGGGCAAACCAAATTCTTTTAAAAGACGGGCTCGGGCGGCATAGTACTGGGCCCCGACATCCGTGGGATGGCGTTCCAGAACAGCTTGAAAGGCTTTCTCGGCTTCTGTCATGCTCCCCGTACGGTACAGCGAAATTCCTTCTTCGAAGGTGAGCTTGGTCGTTTCGTAAAGCTGGCATTCTTCGTCAGGAAGGCCATCCCAAATATGCGCAACTTCCAAGGCGGCTTTTTTACCGTACATGCGGACCACTCCGGCATAGCGCCAGTGGTAGTTTTCGGGGTGTTCTAGGCTATCCAAAAAGCCAAGCGTAACCATCGTTCCTGCACCCAAGGTTTTGGTTAAACTTTCGAGCCGGCTCGTGAGGTTGACGGCGTCTGAAATGACCGTAGTATCCATGCGGCCTTCTTCACCGATGGTCCCGATCATCAAAGGACCAGCGTGAACTCCTGTCCCCACTTTGAGAGGGGTGTAACCCGAATTCAGCCGATGCCTATTGTATTCTTGTAAAGCTTGTTGAATTCCAATGGCGGCCTGCAAACCATCTTCTGCTGAACGGGGAAAGAGTGCCATAAAGCCATCACCCATGTACTTATCGATGAACCCACCGTTTTTTCGGATTACGGGACCGATACGCCCAAAATAAGCGTTAAGCAAGCGAAAGGTTTTCTCGGGGCTCAGCGATTCTGCCAAGCTGGTAAATCGGCGAATGTCGGCAAACAAGATGCTCATGTGAGCTAGGGCTTGTTGGCCAAGTTTGACTTCGTTGATGCTGGATTTTCCCAGACTTACCAAGAAATCTGCCGGCACGAACCGATTCAACGAATCGTTGGTAGCTTTAAGTTGTAGACCTCGTTCTTCTGCCAAACGAAAAGCCACGGCAAAGTTTCTGACCAAAAGGAGGGTTTGGGTTAGAACAAAGGCTAAAAACGCATACGGGAGGATAAAAAAGCTGGAAATTATCAAGTTGGCATACAAAATGTCATGGATAGCGGCAACCGCGAGAACGAGCAAAGAGCAAAAGACCAAAAGAGCCCCGGTCCGTTTACGCCGAACGGCCAGGCCGAGGGGGATCAAGACTAAAAGGAAGCCTACGGTTACCAGAAGCTCCATCAAGGGAACGGCGTTGTTCATGAGTTTCACCGGGAACACCACCACAGCAAGACCCATGAGCAGGTAGGTCACATTCAGGATACGAGGCAAGCGTTTACCAAGATCTTGAGGAAAAAGATTGCGAAGAAACTCAACAAGGGTCACCGCACCCCAACTAAAAATTAACAGCTCGAGCTTTTTCCGAATTTCCCACGAAAATCCTGGAATCAAGGTTTCTAGCGTATGATCGCCGGTGGCGACCAAACGAATCAAAACCGCCAAGCAAAAAAGTCCAAACCAAAACGAGGCCTTATCGGCAGGACGGATAAAGCTGAGGGCCAGGTAGTACACAACGAGGATCAATAAGGCCCCCAAAAGGAGGTATTCCGCCAAGGCATCCATTTCTTGACGTTGTTCCATGACCTGTGCGGTTCCCAAAAGGATACTGCCCGTTACACCGCTTTTTCTGTACGAAAAGTTGGCTACCTGAAGAACAAGCTCTGCCTGCGAAACTTGCGCTGACCCCGTTTGAAAAAAGACCAGCTGTTTGCCGTATTGAGGAGAAGATTCTCGTGCGGTTAGGCCAACCAAACCCGCTTGAGCGGTGAGCCTTCCATTAATATACAAGCGATACGACGTCAAAATCGAGGGAAGTTTTAGCCCCCAGACTTCGTGCCCCGGGGGGAGCTTAAGTGTGAGGCGATACGAAACGACACCATAAGCGGGGTGCCTGTGCCTAGCGTTCCAGACTCCAGGCAAGGTCACGCTGCTTGCTTGAGCTGTTTCATCTGCTCCAGGGGTAAGCAGTTTCCCCTAAAATTCTTCCCATGGGCCGTTTAGTCGCACGGGGGTGTTTAAATTCATTTTGGTAAGATCAAGTTCGCCTTTGACGGCCTTTGGTGCCGGTGGCGTTGAACAGCTCGAGAAGATCAAAAAACTTAGGCTCAACAATACGAAGCGCATTTTACCCCAGTATAAACGATGTTCTGACATTCTGGTAGTCAAAAGGTTTTCAGTTCGTGGAGCTTGTTTGATACCCCTCCTTAGGCTACGATGGGCGCATGAAAAGCAGAAATCTGACACTTGTGGCGGATATTGGTACTTCTGCGATGAAAGGCGGACTGGTGACCCCTTCGGGTGACCTCGTGGCCGTCCACCGCGTGGTTTATAGGGACAAGTGCCAGAATGATGAACAGACTTGGAACCCTGCGGTTTGGATTGAAGCGTTGCGTGAGATCGTGGCCTCGGTAGGTGGGTGGCAGAGTCTTTCGGCGGTAGCCATCTCGGGTCATGGCCCTACGCTGGTGCCAATCGATGAGCAAGGGAATAGCCTTTTTTACACCCTCATGTGGTTGGATGGGCGAAATCTCCGACGAGAGGGAAGTACCAGCTTTTTTTTGCCCAAAGTGGCCTGGTTTCGGCAAAATCATCCCGATCTGTATGCGCGTACCCGAACCTTTTTGTCCTGCCCGGAGTACCTCAATTGGTACTTGACCGGACGTGAGGCCACGATAACTCCCTCAGCGGAATTTGAGCCTTTTATTTGGTCTTCAGAGGATTGCTTGGCTTATGAGGTAGAGCAAGCCAAGCTCCCGCCATTTATTCGGATGTCTGAAACCGTGGGGTCTGTACGGCCTGAAGCCGCTCGTTTTCTCGGTCTGCCCGAGGGAATCCCTGTTGTAGCCTCCGGCTCAGATTTTTTAGCGGCGTTATTAGGTTCAGGAACAGTAAAACCAGGACGAACCTGCGATCGGGCCGGGACAAGCGAAGGAATCAACTTTTGCTCTGACCGTCCCCGAGGAACTCCCCACCTGCGAACTCTCCCCCATGTGATTCCGGGTTTGTACAATGTTTCGGGCATTTTGTCCTCTTCGGGTCGACTTTTTGAATGGATGCGACATATTACTGGGCAAAGCCAGCGATCGTATCACGAGATTCTTCAAGAAATTGAAAATATCCCCTTGGATCGGTCAAAACCAATCTTCATACCCTCGATGGACCGAGAAAATTTTGAGTTTGCTCGTGGGGGTCTTTTAGAACTGCATCCGACTCACAGCCGAGAGGATTTGGGTCGCTCTGTTGTCGAGGCTATTGGCTTTGGGGTTCGGGGCGTGTTAGACAACCTCGCTGCGAGTGGGTGCGAGGTTACCGAATTGCGGGTGACAGGCGGTCAAGCGCGCAACGTTTTATGGAATCAGTTAAAAGCCGATATCACCGGCGTCGAGGTTCAAGTCCCTGAAATCGAAGACGCCGAACTTTTAGGTTCAGCAATTTGCGCCCTCGTGAATCAGGGGCACTATTCTCAGTTGACCGAAGCCGCCGAAGATTTGGTGCGAATTCGTGCTGTTTACTCTCCGCGACGAGAACGTTGGGAACGCTATACCGACTTGTATCGCGAAGCCCAGGATTATGAACAACGCTTTGAACTTTCGAGGGGGAACTTGTGACTGACCGCGCCAAGCGCCTTATGGCCTTAAAAAAGGCCTTAACGGAACGCATCTTGATTTTAGATGGGGCCATGGGCACGATGATTCAAAAGCATCGTCTTGCCGAAACGGATTTTCGGGGGGAACACTTCAAGAGTCATCCCCGATCGTTGAAAGGCGACAACGACTTGCTGGTCTTAAGCCGTCCCGACATCATTCGTGGTATCCATGAGGCGTATCTGGAAGCCGGAGCCGATATCCTTGAGACCAACACCTTTAACTCCACCGCCGCCAGCCAAGCCGATTATGGACTTGAAAATCATACGGATGAGCTCAACCGTGCAGGCGCGGCCTTAGCAAGGTCGGCGGCCGACGCTTGGACCGCAAAGAATCCTAACCGTCCCCGTTGGGTTGCCGGTGTTCTCGGCCCAACGTCAAAAACCTTGTCACTGTCACCCGAGGTCAATGATCCTGGTTTCCGTGCCGTCGACTTTGATACCCTAGCTCAAGATTACCTAAAATCGGCAAGGGCTCTAATAGCAGGCGGAGCCGACCTGCTCATGATCGAAACGATTTTTGATACGCTCAACGCCAAAGCCGCAATTTGGGCCGTACTGGCCCTCGAAGAAGAGCTAGGCGAAGAGATCCCGCTAATGATTTCGGGAACCATTACCGATGCCTCGGGGCGCACGCTCTCGGGGCAAACCACCGAGGCTTTCTGGTACTCCGTTCGGCACGCCAAGCCGTTGAGTGTGGGGCTCAATTGTGCCCTCGGGGCTGATCTTTTGCGGCAGTATGTTGCCGAACTTGCCCGCTTGGCCGAGACAGCAGTATCCACCCACCCCAATGCAGGTTTGCCAAACGAGCTTGGAGAGTACGATCACAGTCCGAGCTTTATGGCCAAAGTCCTTGGTGGCTTCGCCCGTGATGGCCTGGTCAATATCGTAGGCGGTTGTTGTGGGTCAACTCCGGAACATATTCGCGCTATCGCCGAGGCCGTGCTGGTCTATCCTCCCCGACCGCTACCGTTAGATCCCGGTACGCTTCGGTTGGCCGGTCTTGAACCGCTCGTGATTGATGATAATAGCCTCTTTGTGAATGTTGGCGAACGAACTAATGTTACCGGGTCTAAAAAATTTGCCCGCTTGATTGTTGAAAAGAAAACTGGCGAGGCCTTAGAAGTGGCTCGTGAGCAAGTAGAAAACGGTGCTCAAATCATCGACATTAACTTAGACGAAGCTATGCTGGATTCTGCTGCCGAAATGAAGAGCTTTTTAAATCTGTTAGCCTCGGAACCTGACATAAGCCGTGTTCCGGTGATGCTTGACAGTTCGAAATTTTCGGTTATTGCACAGGGGTTGCGTTGCCTTCAGGGTAAAGGGATTGTCAACTCTATCAGTCTCAAAGAGGGCGAGGACAAATTTCTTGAACAAGCCCGCGAAGTTCGTCGTTTTGGCGCGGCCGTTGTCGTCATGGCCTTTGATGAGAAAGGACAGGCTGACACCTTTGAACGTAAAGTTTCGATTTGTCGGCGAGCCTACACACTCCTCACTGAAAAAGCGGGGTTTGCCCCCGAAGACTTAATTTTTGACCCGAATATTTTTGCGATTGGTACCGGCATTGAAGAACATTCCAACTACGCCGTGGATTTTTTGCAAGCCGTCAAAGAAATCAAGTCAACCCTGCCGCGAGCCAAAATTTCGGGTGGTGTCAGCAACGTCAGTTTTAGCTTTCGAGGGAACAATCCGCTTCGCGAGGCCATTCACGCGGTGTTTCTTTACCATGCCGTAAAAGCGGGGATGACCATGGGCATCGTCAACGCCGGTGTGCTTCCAGTTTACGATGACATTGAATCCGATCTGCGAGAACTGGTCGAAGACCTAGTCTTGAATCGACGGCCGGATGCCACCGAACGGCTTCTTGATCATGCGGATCGCTTTACCTCTACCGAAGCTCGTGGCGAAGATTTGTCGTGGCGTCAGGCACACGTACGTGAACGACTCAGCCACGCCTTGGTCAAAGGCTTGTCGGCCTGGATCGACGAAGATGTCGAAGAGGCTCGGCAGGGATTTTCAAGAGCCATCGAAGTGATTGAGGGGCCCCTGATGGATGGCATGAATATTGTCGGTGACCTTTTTGGCGCCGGCAAAATGTTCCTCCCTCAAGTGGTTAAATCAGCACGGGTGATGAAACAAGCGGTAGCTGTGCTCCTTCCGTATATCGAAGCAGAAAAATCGGGTACGGGTTCGGTCAAAGGCCGGATCGTGATGGCTACAGTCAAAGGGGATGTCCATGACATTGGCAAGAATATCGTCGGTGTCGTCTTTGGTTGTAACAACTATGAGGTAATCGACTTGGGGGTAATGGTGGCCTGTGAGGACATCCTGCGTACGGCCCGTGAACAAAAAGCCGATGCCGTGGGCCTGTCGGGGCTGATAACTCCCAGCCTCGAAGAAATGGTCCATGTAGCCGAAGAGATGGAACGTCAGGGCTTTACCTTGCCTCTGTTGATCGGTGGAGCCACCACTAGTAAGGTCCACACTGCCGTGAAAATAGCCCCCCGGTACTCGGGGCCCGTAGTCCATGTGAAAGATGCTTCCTTAGCCGTGACGGTTTTGCAAAAGCTGTTATCACCCGAACAACGACCCGTTTTCGATGCCGAAATCCGTGCGGATTATGAAAAAGTCCGCCGTGAAAAGCTGGGTCGAACCACACAAAAGGAGTTTTTGTCCTTGTCTGACGCTCGATCGCAACGCTTCGAGGGCGGCTGGAACAGTGGCTACAGGCCCCCGGTTCCCGCTTGGACTGGGGTTCGCCATTGGCGCGAGATTCCCTTGGGTCAAATAGAGGCACTGATTGACTGGACGTTCTTTTTTGTCGCTTGGCAAATGCCCGAAATGTACCCAGAAATTTTAACCCATGAAAAGTATGGGGCAGAAGCTAAGCGCCTGTATGCCGAGGCTCGCGCCATGCTTGCCGATTTGGTGGGCAATAAACGCCTGGAGGCGAGGGCAGCAGTGTTTCTTAAACCCGCCGCTTCAGAGGGTGATGATATTCTGATTTGGAAGGATGAAGCCTCGCGGGGAGGTCCTCCTGAGGCTCGGTTGGCGACCTTGCGCCAGCAACGAAAGAAAGAAAAAACCGACGTCTATTTCGCCTTAGCCGATTACGTGGCACCCGTAGAAGCACAGATCCCTGATTGGGTAAGCGGCTTGGTGACGGCGGTGTTTGGCGCCGACGAACTCGCGCGCGGCTTTGAGGCCCAAGGCGATGACTACCGAGCGATCATGGTAAAGATTTTGGCCGATAGGCTAGCGGAAGCGACGGCAGAATGGGTACATCGTGAAATTCGCAAACAGCTATGGGCTTATGCACCCGACGAAAACCTACCCATTGCCGATTTGTTAGCAGTTCGGTATCAAGGAATTCGCCCCGCACCGGGCTATCCTAGCCTGCCCAATCACCAAGACAAAGAGCTACTTTTTCACTTAGCGCGAGCCTCGGAGCTTGATATTCGTTTAACCGAAAGTTGGATGATGGTTCCTGCGGCCGCCGTCAGTGCGTTTGTGTTCAGCCATCCGGGTTCAACCTACTGGGCGTTAGGGAGAATCGCCCCCGATCAGCTGGACGATTGGGCTTCTCGTCAAGGGTTATCAAAAGAGGAGGCTGAAAAGCTTCTGTCAGCGGTTCTTGAATAGCTATCGAGCCAAAAGGTGGCCGGTCCGTCGTTAATACTGGCCACCTTCATGTCGGCTTGAAATTCTCCTGTGGCGACTTGGTGATGTCGGGTTTGAAAAAACCTCATGACGCGTGGCCACCAAACTCTGGCCTGCTCAACCGGCATTGCGGCATCAAAACCAGGGCGTTGGCCTCGTCGTAAGTCTCCGGTAAGGGTAAACTGACTCACAAGCAAGAGGCCTCGTTCCCCAAGCGGCAGGTTCATCTTTCCTGCTTCATCGGCAAATATCCGCATCCCAAGGATCTTTCGGCCCACCCAGTCTAAATCGGCGTCTTGATCAGCTTTTTCGAGACCAACATAAACCAAGAGTCCCTCGGCAATCTGCCCTACAATTTGTCCCTTGACCGAAACGGCCGCCTCACTGACCCTCTGTACCAAAGCTTTCACGATACCTCACCTTTAGGCGTTTGTGCCTGTTGCTTTTGTAATGGAACGATTATCCACGAACAAGGGCACCTTGTTTTCCGTGGGGCCTTTCTGCTAAATTTAGCAGGTGAAACTGATGCTACAAATCGGCCTAGTTTTTGGTGTCTGCCTCTTAGGACAAATTGTTTCCGTCCTTTTGCCTGTTCCCATCCCCGGCAGTGTCATCAGCATGGTACTTCTTTTCCTGTTGTTGTTTTTTAAGGCCGTCCACGTTGATCGCATCCGTCAAAAAGCCGATTTTCTTTTAAAAAATATGGCATTTTTCTTTGTCCCCGCCGGGGTGGGGATTATTTCGCAGTTTCGTGAAATCCGCGAGCATTTATTGGCCCTTTTAGGGGTTGTTATTCTGACCACATTTTTCACCTTCGGAGCGACAGCCCTGACCGTGCGGGGCGTGATGAAACTGCAAGAGCTAGGACGCTCACGAAAACGTAAGCCCAGGACTGTAGCATGAACGAGGTCTTCGCTTCACCTTTTTTTGGGATTACTCTGAGTATCTTGGCCTTTGAAATCGGAATTTGGGTAGAAAAAAAAACAAAGCTGGCTATCGCCAACCCCCTTTTGATTGCCGTGGTTTTGTGCATAGCTGTTTTGGAGCTGTTCCATATCCCCTTAGCCAGCTTTGATGCTGGCGGTTCTGTCATCTCGGTGTTTTTAGGGCCAGCTACCGCAGTGTTGGCCTTGTCGATTTACACTCAGCTCGCACGTCTCAAGAAGTATTTTCTTCCGGTCCTTGCCGGAACGGTGGTGGGTTCCTTGGTTTCTGTGGGATCGGCGTACTTTTTCAGTAGGTGGTTTGGTCTAGACCGTGTTTTGACCGATTCCCTTTTGGTAAAATCTGTTTCGACACCGTTCGCGTTAGCCATTTCTCCTAACATTGGGGGAATCCCTGCTGTAACGGTGGCGGCTGTTGTTTTGACAGGCATCTTGGGGGCCGTGTGGGCACCCGCCATGCTGAAGCTTTTTCGGGTTCGTGACCCTGTGGTGGCGGGAGTGGCTATTGGAACCTCCAGCCATGCTGTCGGCACTTCAAAAGCCATTACCCTAGGAGAAGTAGAGGGGGCCATGAGCGGAATCGCTTTAGCTATGGCCGGTCTCATCACCGTACTAATCTCGTTATTTTTGCCTCACCCAGGGCACTAGACTCAGGACGAGACTCACTCAGTACGAGAATCACAGGGCCCCTTTAGCCTAAGAAGGTTCCCGCTTCTAAGTCCTGAAAAGCCTGAACGAGCTCGTCGCGTGTATTCATCACAATAGGACCGTGCCAGGCAACGGGTTCCCCTAACCCTAACCCTGCACAGAGCAAAAACCGAAAAGGATGATCTTTTTCAGCACGCAGACGTAGCCGTTCCCCATCGGAAAAAAACACCAGGGACTCGTTGGTCATTACTTCACCGGAGCCAAACCGTCCTTGACCGTCAATGACATAAGCAAAGGCGTTTTTTCCGGGGGGGATTTTGTGCCAAACATCGGCTCCTGGGGCTAGCGTTACATCCATGTAATCGGGCTCGGTCATGATGTCCTCGACGGGGCCTTCTACGGTGTCCCAACGACCACAAATTACGCGAACGCTTGAACCGTCCTCTAAAGTTTTGACCGGGATTGCCGTTGAAGTGACTTCTTGATAGCGAGGTTTCATTAACTTGTTCTTGGCCGGAAGGTTGGCCCAGAGTTGAAAGCCTTCCAGCTCCCCATCCTCAGCCCCCAGGGGCATTTCTTGGTGAATAATGCCGCGCCCGGCAGTCATCCACTGAACATCACCCGCTCCGATGACGCCTTTGTTGCCCATGCTGTCTTGGTGTTCAACCCTACCTTTCAGAATATAGGTAATCGTTTCAATCCCGCGGTGCGGGTGCCACGGAAAGCCCTTTTGATAATCGGAAGGTTTTTTTCCGCGAAAATCATCAAAGAGAAGAAAAGGGTCAGCTTCGCTAGGATCGCCAAACCCCAAGGCCCGCTTTAGGTGAACCCCGGCTCCTTCCATCACAGGCTTGCTTTTTCGCCACGAACGTGGTTCTCGGTCCATAGGTACCTCCTTGGACTGTTTCAAAAATACAAAGAGAACCGTCGTCGGACTAGCGTTCACAACAAATGAAGGCGGCTATACTGCTCGTTCAAATCCTCCCATTCTTTTTGCCAAAAGTCTGGGGTACCCCAGCCGGGAAATTGGCGACTAAAGCCTTCATCCTTTCGTTGTCGGGCGCACCAAGCTAAAAAATAAAGCATTCGGAGAAACCGTAGGGGCTCAAGCAAATTCCACCAGCGGTTATCAAAGGGCATCCAAACCTCGTAGCCCCGCGCTAGGGCTTGGGCTTCTTCCCGGCAGTTTTCCCACCGGTCGGGCAGTAACATCCACAGGTCTTGCACGGGAGGCCCGGTCATCATGTCGTCAAAATCGATCAGCAATAACCCTTCGTCAGGGCGGTCAAGGATATTGCCGCGATGGAGGTCCCCGTGGATGCGATGGTGAACAGTGTTGTCCAGAAGTGGCTCTATGGTATTGAGTGCTTCGTCAAGCATGGTGAAAAAGGGTTCTTTGAGACGGTGAGGTAAAAGGTCGGCCTCCCAAAGCTCCTGGGCTAGTTGGTCTCCTGCCCCCGATGCGGTCAGCGTGAGGCGGTGGGGACAGCTTCGCCGCTTTGCCGCACTATGAAGGCGGCCGACTAACGATCCAATCCGTTCGAGATCCGATAGGCTTTCGCCTTCAAAGGTTCTGCCCGCTTTTTGGGGAAAGACCGCCCAGAAATAGGGAGCTTCGTAACTTAGCGTTTCACCTTTCAGGTTGGCAAGGGGGAGTGCCAGGGGAAGGCCTGCTTCACCAGCATCGGCAAGAAAGGTGTGTTCTTCGGCGAGGGCTTGGGGGAGCCAGCGACCAGGACGGTAAAACTTCACAATCCAACGGTTGCCTTGGGTGTCGGTCAACCCATAGACACGGTTAACATAGCTATTAAACGGCCTAAGCGCCGCTTCAGCGTCGATACCATAATTGTGGTAGAGGGCGTCGAGAATAAAGTCGGGACTGAGACTTTGAAAATCCGGAAGTACACTCATCGCGAAATTTGCGGAAGCTCGAAGCGAAAGACCGAGCCTTTTCCCAACGTACTTTGCACCGAAACCTTTCCACCGTGGTGAGCCACGAACTCTTGAACGAGTAAGAGGCCAAGTCCGGTACCGCGTTCACCGTGTAAACCCTGCCGTTGGGGTCGATCTTTGGTATTAAACAGCGCCGCTTGCGTCGTGGCATCCATTCCCACGCCAGAATCTTGGACTTCGCAACAGAACCACCCGTTGTTGAGTTCGCTTCGTATGTGGATCACGCTCTTTTCTGGAGAGTATTTCACGGCATTTGAAATCAGGTTGCGCAATACGGTGCTCATCATGTCAGCATCGCAAGTAACAATAAGATTGGTAGGGATGTCGCGTTCGAAGGTCACATCGGTACGCCGCGCCTGCTCTTGCCAAAGGCCGATTACGGAATCGACCAGGTCATTCCACGAGTGCGGAAAAGGATGAAACGGCAGTCTCCCTTGACGTTGCGAGGTCCAAAGTAAAAGATTTTCAAGCAGAGTAAAGATGTTGTCTGCCGTTTGGCGCAACGAATGTAAAAAGTCAGCTTTTTCTTGGTCACCCATCGCATTCTGGTGGAACTCGTAAAACGTAAGGCCTTCTTTTAAACCACCAACCGGTCCCCGTAAATCATGGCCAATCAATGAAAAAAGCAAATCTTGGTTATGGGCATTAGCTAACAGTTCTGCCTCGCGTCGGCGTGAACAAATTTGAAAATAAATCACTAAAGCAATGAAAATCGCGACAATGGTCAGAGCCGACATCAGGTGAGAAAAACGCATCAAGGGAGCCGGATAGCCGACAAAGCTCGCTTCACTCAAAAAGAAATTTGTCCAGACAAAAAAAGCAATGTTGAGGGAACTCAAAGTATACACCCAGGCTCGGTGGTGCGTCGGGATTAAAAGGAAGGGTAGGTAGGCAAAGATGAGAAAAAACGCTTGAAGCCCCAAAAGTGGTCCATAATGAAAATTGACGGCGAGGAACATCTGAAGGCTGGATGCTGTACAGAGTGCAATGGCCGCCTTCGTTAACCACTTGGGGCGTACAAGACGCCAAAAGCTCAGATATAGCACGGCCAAGAGCATATTGATGCTGGTAAAGAGGGGCCACGAGGGAGGCTTGAGGTAAAACTCCATGGGGAGAAAAACCAGAGTCGAAGCACCGGCAATGAGAAATCCTAGACGCAGAAGCTCAAAAGAACTTTTTTGTTGGTGGCTGGACATTTTCCTCACTCGTTTTTGTGGGCTGGGTCTGCCTTGGGTTCTTTCTTAGGTTTATCGTTCCAGAGTTTAACAAGAAGCACAGCAACTAAAAGAACCCCAAGGATAATCAACGCCCAAGAGATTTCTTTGAAATACTTGTGGAAAAGATCTTTGACCCTCTGTGTCCCATAGGCAAGCGACAAAAAGTAACTCGAAAGGGCTAGAAAGGTATTCCAAAGACCAGCCCCAAGAAAGGTAAACAGCCAAAAGCGTCGAAGCGGCATTTTTGCTAAACCGGCAGCGATCGAAAGCAAGTGTCGGACCGCAGGAATGAGGCGGCCAAAAAACGTGGCACTGCGACCATATTTGTTGAAAAAGGCTTCGGCGTGATCCACCGAGCGTTCATGGATGAACATGAGGTGGGCCACCCTCGTACGACTAAGAGCATGAACAGCAGGACGTCCTAAAAGCTTTGCTAAAAAGTAATTGAAACTTGCCCCCACGAGACTGCCCAAAGTCCCGATCAGAAGAATCCCTACAATGCTCATCTGTCCGGTATCGGCAGCAATAAAGGCGGCAGGGGGAAGAATCATTTCAGAGGGAAGGGGCAAAAAGGTGGACTCCATGACCATCAGGAGGAAAACCGTCAAGTAGTTCAAATTTGCAGTGTACCAATCGATTAGGACTTTAATAAATTCCATAGGCTCCTCAGTTGAAAAAATCGGATTCTTTTATGCTTTCGGCGGATTTTGACTCTTGCGGGAGCGCTTTTCCTTGGTTTCTTTCAGCATAAAGCTTGCTATCCCAGCAAAAGTCTGACGTCCAGCGGGTCAATGACGCTTGGTCCTGTCGCCAGTGCTCAAAAAAATCTTTTGCTGTATAACCACTGTAGACTGCAGCATCTTCAGAAAGGTTACCAATTTGTTCACTATGCCAGGCCTGCTTGAGACTCTGATTTAGACTCAGTGTTGCGATCAACGGCCTTTGTACCTGCAAAAGTGGCCCAACTACCAGACTTTTTTCGTGTTCCGCTTTTTTTAAGGGGCTCACCGTTCCAGCTGTGTCCTGACGTTTCCACAAGGTTAAAACCGGTAACGCTTCACGCCTCAGGCGCCCCTCGGCGCGGTTGAGTTGCCCTAGCTCTAGCAAGTACTGACGAGCTAATTCAGGAAAGGTTCGCGAAAGAGATTTTTCAGCTTGCCGCTTAGTGGCTTTTTGCCATTGTGTCAGAAAATCCGTGAGAGTAGAAGGGTCAGCTGACAACGGCACAAAGCTGTTCCCATTGAGCTCTAGCGCCGAGCCTGGCTGCGAAAAAAGGGTCAGATTCTCATAGGTGCCTGTAATTACGCCGTCTTGCGAGGCTGCCAAAAGGCTCCTGTTTGCAGTGGCCACCCAAAAAGTCGCCTTGTTAGCCTTAAGCAGGAGGCGAGCAGTTTGAACCTCCAAACCTGTTCGCTTTTGTGTCGGATCGCTCTTAACGCGCAAGCTACCACTGAGTAAAAAAATCCTGGCGGTCTGGCCCCAGGCAGGTGACACCTGCCACCATAAGGCCGTACTGGGCCCCAAACGAAGCGATCCCGAAAACCCACCCGCCGGGGAAAAAGTCACCGTCAGTTGACTTTGGGGACCAGTGACAATGAGGTCATAATCCTCAAGAGCCGTGCCAGGTTGAAGGTTTTCTGCAAGGGCGCGGCCCTGTCGGGTCACCGTTACCTGTCCCGAAAGCTCGGATATCTGGGCAACCGAAACCCCGCTTAACGGGGTTGCTGCCAGGAGAATTCCCCCAAGCAAACCCCAAAAAGCAAAAAAACGCTGGTTTCGACGTAGGAAAAGGTTCGTCATGCGTTGATCTTAGGGGGAAACGTCGCTTTTTTCTAGATTTTTCTGGCTCTTTCTAGTAAAATACTTTAGTTACCAGGAGGTGTTCTCCCATGAAGCTTGCCGTGACAGCGGTTCTTATCTCGATGGCCTTATTTTTGACCGGTTGTCCCTCTGCTCCGCCTGCCCCCCCGGCTCAACCAAAAGTGGAAGCTCCTAAACCTCAAGAGGTTAAACCCACGCCCGTGCCCCAAAAGCCCGTCGCACCACAAGTGGTTCCCAATGGTTTGACAGCCAGCGATTATGGTCCGGCTGAAAATGCTATCAGCCAGGCTGAAGCCGCTCAGGCCGAGCGCTATAGTCCTACGATGTTGGCCAGAGCCAAAGAAGAGTTGAAACAAGCTCATTCTTTGGGGCAATCTGACCCCGAAAAAGCTAGGACTTTATTGTCCGAAGCCGTCACGGATGCCAATACGGCTCGTGACAATGCCTTAGCCGCTAGGCGTGCGGCAATGATTGCTCGTTTGGATCGCGCTCGCCAACTCATTGTTGACTTAAAAGGCGATAGGTTCTATCCGGCTGAATTTCAAAAAGACGATGCCTTACGCGTTGCCGCCGAGAAAGAACTTCAAACCAACGTGGATCAAGGTGAAGCTCAGGGCGGAACGGCTTTGGAGGCTTTAGTCAAGCTCTACGATAAAGTGAGTCAAAATCTCGATACAGCCAAGCAAAAAAAAGAAGCGGCTCAAAAGGATATTCACGCGGCTGAACAGGCTCAGGCCATGATTTGGGTGCCCGATCTGCTTCAGAAAGCTGGGGACTCTTTCCTCCAGGGAGTCGTGTCGTACCGCTCGTATCATCTCGAAGCGGCTCTGGATGCCTGGACTCAAGCGGAATTTGAGGCCCAACAAGCTCAGAACGCGGCTTTGACCGAAAACCAAAAAAAGAACGCCGAAGCTTTGATGAAAGCCACAATGCAAAAAATCGAAAAAGCTTCGCAAGCGACAGTGGTTACTCCCGATGATAAGATCATTGGTCCACGCCCCTGGAATGGGCAAAAAGCGTTGGAGGCGGTACCACCCGCCGAGTCTACTCCGGCACCGGCACCGGCACCAACAACGTCACCGGCACCTTTGGTGACCCCAGCACCGTCTCAAGGTCATTCTCAGCTTATTCCCCATGACGGTTCTACCGTTGTTCTGGCCGAAAAAAGCCGTTTGGATTACCTTGAAGAGGCAAAGACAACCTGGGAAAAAGGCGTTTCCTTCTATAAAGGTGGGAACTACGTTTTAGCCTCGCAGTATTTTCTTGATGCTCAGCGCCTGGTGGATATTTACCTCGCCATGGCTGTTGATAAGGTCTATACCGTTCGTTTGATTCCTGAGCACCGCGACAGCCTATGGCGTATCGCGGGTTATCCGAATATCTACAGCCGGCCTTTGGATTGGCCTAAGATTTGGAAACGAAACCAAAAGCTGATCCAAAACCCCGATTTAATTTATCCGGGCTGGCAGTTGATCATCCCACCGCAATAACAACGCCTTCAGCAAAAGAATGGCCTTGCCTCTTTCGAGAGCAAGGCCTTTTTTTTATTCTTTCGCCTCAGCTATTCTTCAGTCTTAGCGGTGAGCGTGCCCAAGAACAAAAACCTGAAGTTCTTTTTCGAGAGCAACAGAATTACCGCAGGAACAACAATCAGCGCGCCAAATGCTGTCGTGAGCATACAGATAGCGGTTAAAAAGCCAAACTGAATTAAAGGCACAAAATTCGAGACGACGAGAACAAGGAAGCCCGCGACAATCACAAACATATTGTAAAGAATGGCGCGTCCTTTGTGCAGGATGGTATTTTCGAGAGCAACGTGAATATCGGGGTGTCGGCGGAGTTCTGACCGGTACCAGGTGATGTAGTGGATTGAATAGTCGACCCCGATACCGATTGCGATGGACGAAACCATCGCTGTCGCTGTATTGAGGGGGATGCCAAACAGGCCTAAGACTCCAAAGTCGATGACCAAAGTCATAGCAATGGGGATCATGGCAATCAGCGTCATCCAAAAGTCTTTCAAGACCACCAAGAGCAGGATAAAGACCAGCACAACACAGATTTCAATGCTCTTGATCATACCGTCCATCAAAAGGGAGTTCCCGACATAGTAGAGGTGTGCTGTTCCTGTGATGGCGACGTGGAGGTGATTGGCCTGTTGAAACGCTGGGTCAAAGTACTGCCGTGCAAAGTTCGCCACCGCCTCGGAATCATCGGTCCCGACCCGCTTGAGGGTAATCGAGATTCTCAGTTTATCGTGGCTGTCGGTGACAACGTTATGGATATCGCCCGAAAAGATAAACAGGTACTGCGCAATGAGTTTAGGGTCTTGGGGGATGGTATAAAATTGTGGCGAGCCCCCGTTCATCTCCTGATTCATCTTTTTGATAATATCCACAAACGACAGGGTCTTGGTGGCATAGGGAAACTTAGCTTTAACCGCGTGCGAGAAAGCATCGATTTTGTTCAAGACAGCAGGGGTAACCAAGGACACCGGCTCCCCCTTGGTTTTGCCTTCGCCAAACTGCGAGTCCAGAATCACGTTGATGGTCTGGGTCCCCGCCAGTTCGCGGTTCAGCACGTCATCCGCCACATGAATCGGCGATTCTTTTTTAAAAAACGAAACGTTATTGAGCTCTGACTTCACGAAGAAGACACCCACCGCAAAAATTGCCGTTAGCGCCAGCGAAATAACAAGAATCAACCCAGACCACCGCCGGTTAAGGTGAACCATTCCTTTGAGTAGTTGGCCCACCAGCCCCTTAGTCGGTTCATGGTATTCAAGATTCTTGGGTTTTTTGCTCCAGAGAATTGCGGCGGGAAGAACCCACAGGGCGGCGGCAACAGCCACTAAGTCTCCAAAGGCCGTAAAGAGACCAAAGTTTTTGATAGGGACAAAGTCTTCGGCGGCCAAAGCACCAAAGCCCACCATGACCGTGATTCCTGAGAGTGTCACCGCCAGGCCAACAACACCAAGGTTTCGCGTCAAAATTTCGCGCTTGTCGTGCCCAGGGTCAAGAAAATAGTGATTCATCTGGTGGATGCCGTAGGCACTGGCGATAGCCACCATCAAAGGCGGCAAGGTAACTGAGGCGATCGAAATGGGAATCCCCAGCCATGCCATCGCTCCCAGAGCACTGACCACACCCATAATGACGACGATCATGGGGTAGAGAACACCCTGCACATTTTTAAAGCTAAGAAAGAGTACGACCAGAACAACCAGAATGACGAGGGGCATCAACAGGGCTAAATCTGATTTTAACGTGGTGCCCATATCGCTCGAGATGACGGGCTCTCCATCCAGGTAGGTAGTGATGCCCGGTGTATGGTCCTGGTTCAGAATCTGTTGGATTGCTGTGACAAGACTGAGCTGAACATCGGCATCCTCGGTCTTGGGTTGAATGATCAAAGTCGCAAAACGGTCGTCTTGTGAGTACAGAACATTGCGGTAAATGCTCCACGACTGGGCTTTGGCTTTGAGGCTGGCGGCGACTTCTGGTGTAATCACGGTCCCTTCAGGCAGGAGTTTGTCGCTGACCAGCGAACCGTCTTCGTTGGCGATGTAGTCGGCGTTAATCAACGATTGAGTCTTCCGTATGGGGCTTTCGAGCCAGGCGTAAAACTTTACAGGGTCTTTGTCCCGGCTAGCCTTGGCGATTCTCTGTGCCAAAGGAGCCTTCCACCCCAGGTTTTTCATTGACTGTGCGGGGTCGATGAGCCAAGGATAGAACGTTTTAACAAAGTCTTTGGCGTCAAGACCTTGGTCAAGAGCGGCGTCGACAATCTGCTGAGCATCTTTAACCGAAAGGCCCAAATACCGGCTTAACTGCTGTGCGGGTAGGGTTCGGTTGAGCTTTTGCACCTTGGCAGTAAGCTTTTGCAGATAGGTTAAGGTTGTCGGCGAAAAGGCATCCGGGCTTTTAACCCCGACAATAATCATGGAACTCTTGCCAAACCGGCTTTCGGCCTCATAGTAGTTGTCCAGCATCAAGGCAGGGTTATTCGCAGGGAGCATGGATCGGATGCTGTTGTCAAATTGAAGCTTCGGTAGAGCCCAACCCAACGCGAGGGTCACGGCAAAGGCCAAGAAAAGAACCAAGCGGGGGTGCCGATACAGCCGTCCACTGGCTTTGAGAAATTTTTCCACAAGGCTCTCCTTATTGCGTCGTCCACTGATAGTCGACACTGATATAGACATCGTTATAGGGGGTATACACGCCGATACGGTCCACGCTGGTATCGAGGGTGACCGCTGTCTGGCCTGCTTTTTTGATCCATGCCCAGGCTAGGTCGGCTCCCACTTTGAGGTGAAAAGAATCGACAGGCATTAGGTCCAGCTCGGGTTTAAGGACCAACGAGGCGTACCGGGTTTCTAGGGTTGAGTCATAGCCAAAGGGAACGGTAAAGACCCCGCTGACCGAGGGGGTAATAGTGTCAGAAGCGAAGGGGAATTTCAGCTTAAAGGTGAGGCCCTGAAGCCAGGCTTCTGTATAATCCCCCAGGGTTTGTGTTAATTGCCGGTAGGTCATGGTCTGCATGTAGGCTTCGTTGGTGAGCTGGGTAAGGCTTAGCGGGGAGGCGTAATCCGACTGGGTGGTTTGATCATAACCGGGAATCCACGACCCTATATACTGCAAGTTGGTATAAAAATTGTTGTGGTAGCCCCAGTTGAAGTCCATTCCCAACGTCCAGGCCAGCCGGTTTCTTCGAATTTGGTCCGAAGTGTCTGAGGGGTTTTCTGTGAGGTCAAAACCGCCTTCTCCCCAAAGGCCCAGGGGGCCCACGGTAGTTTTGGCGTCGACGCCAAAGCGGTGAATCCGTTTATAGACAAGAGTGACTTGTTGGGGAACCCAAAGGGTGGTGGAACTTGGCCCTGGAATGCTCTTCATCGTTACTTCGGGGGTTCCATACGGGTCGATATCGTAAATGTAGCTGAGCCCCAGATCCACCGCCGAGTAGAAGTTGAGTCTGGCCCCGACGACCGCAGAATTGGGGTCATTGGGGGCAAAGACGGCGTTTGCTTGCGGGCTGTAGTTTGAATAGTAGCTGCCCAAAGGGGAGCTAGTTAGCTCAGCCGCCGTGGTGTCGAGCCCTGCTTGGGTATTGGCGGTAAAGTCGACAGGAAAACGGCTGGGACTTTGATACGGTGAAACCACACCTTCGACCGAGAGCCATTTCGCGGGAAACCACCGCACATCCGCCGCTAAAAGGGGGATCTTTGGGGCGTCCATCGAAACAGCGTAGTCGCGTGCGTTCAGACCGTCCGAGGGGTTAAATTTGTCGGCGACCCCCCAGTTGAAGACCTGAAAGCCTAAGTTTACCAAGAATTGCCCTGGGGTCCACGAAAGGTAAGTTTCACCAAGCTCGAACTGGGACAGTGAGGTCCAAGTTTGAGGACTGGCAAAAGTTTTCACGGTCCCATTGGCCACAAATTTGAGGTGGCCTGTTTTATAGGTAAAACCTAGAGCGTTGTCCATTTCGGGTTCCAAGGCAGGACTGGCGTAAGACCAATTATCTGCCCACAACGGTTGGTGGTAGATAACGCTATGGTCACCGCTAACCGAAAGCGGTGATGGGGCAGAGGCTGAAGTTGTCGCCAAATCGCTTCCGAATTCCGAGCTGAGGTCTTGGGCCATACCAAGGCTAGTGCTGGCCAGCAGAGCGGCCGCTAAAAGCAAAGAACGCACGCTGGGCCTCCTTATTCTTCTAAGCCTTTGACCGAGAAGAGGCTTGCCGAAACTCCTTGATTGACTTTTAAATCACCGATGACGAGGAGGGTCTTGGAATGGCCCCGATGGTTGATCACCAACGTTTCGGTGGGGATCAAAACTCCGTCGATATCCTTGACCTTTCCAAACTTGATGGTTTTCCAGAGTCCGCCATCGTCTTTCGAAAAGACATCAATCCGATAGATAAAATGGTTGTCATCGTTGACCCAGGCGATCGACTTGGCATAGGGGCACTCCCCGGATTTTGCTTTCATGACGATCTTCGAAAACGTCATGCCAGGGTAGTCTGGTAACGTTGCACCATCTTCAAGAAAGGTATACCTGTCATCACCATAATAACGGGCTTCCAAGTCATAGTAAAAGAAATCGGAATTGACGAACTTTCCCGACTTATCGCTCGACGCGATCTTACGAGTCTTACCCAAGGCCGGCAGGTAGAGCCTCTGGTCCGTGGGTTCCCCTTCATGGCTCACCGTTAAAAACTTGGTACCAGCAACATCTGCCGGTTGCAAAAACTTGGTGAGTGCTTCTTTCGAGTCAGAGGTTTCCTTGGTCCACATTTCGAGCTTGCGGACTTTTTTATTGCCGTCCTGGTCGACGATCACCATCGTGGCGACCGCAAAGGTGTCATGCGCCTTTTTTAGTTGAAAGTACGCCTTGGCGATACTGTCCCCTTGTTGATCGGCGAGTACGGGGCTGGCGGCAACCCAGCCCACTAAGGCCACACTGGCCAAACGAAGAAAAGCTTTCATAAATCCTCCATTACGATGACCGTTTTAGAATATAGTCATTAGTCATAATATGAAACGGCCTGCGAATTTTGTCAAGTAAGGTCCGGCCTATGGTTGCCTTGACAACCCCCAACCGAAGTGGTAGAGGTTTTGATTGTTAAAAGCTTGTCTCAGTATGTAAGGAAGTAAATGGTGAAGAAAGTTTTCTTAACGGTCCTTTTGTCGTTGATTGTTTTGTCCGCCCTGTCGGCCGAGCCCGCCTGGCGTGAAATCTCTACCAAGCACTTTACCTTTATTTATCAGCCCGAAGGTAAAACGGCGGCGTTAAAATTAGCCTCGTTTGCCGAGGAGGTTTACCAACAGGTGACCGGGTACTTTGGCTACCGACCAAAGCACGTTCTGGCCGTGGTCCGTACCACCTCGGACTTTGCCAACGGCTTTTTTGCCTTTGGGCCGCGTCGGCTCAATCTGTTTGTCGCCCCGCCGACCACCACACTGATTTCGGCGTATTCCTCAGACTACCTACGCAACCTTTTGGTGCATGAGTTCACCCATTTTGTGCACCTTTCGCAACCTCAAGGGGTAGGGGCCTGGCGCTGGCTTTTGGGACCAGATGCTCCCGCGTATAACGAGTTATTTCTCCCTGGTTGGGCTGTCGAGGGGATCACCACCAATACCGAAGGGATGTTTGCCTCGGGGGGTCGAGCCCGAAACCCCTTTTTTGAAATGGAGTATAAGGCCCCGTTGTTGGAACATCATATGTGGACCTACGACCAAGCGGCCTACGGGAGCCTTTTGCACCCCTATGATCGTTGGTACCCTTCGGGCTTCATGATGGTCGATTACCTGAGGGAACACTGGGGCGAAAAAGCCTTTAACTCCATTTACCTCAAAGATGTCAACGACCCCTGGGCGATCTTTTGGGGGTACAACCGAGCTCTCGAAGCTTACACTCACCTCAGCTGTACAGCTTTTTTTCAGGCTGCCCAAAAATTTATGCTCAAAAAGTTTGCTTCTGATGCCACCTTTACCCCGGGTAGTTTGGTATCCCCAGCCGGGCAAGGGGACTGGTACCTCCCATACACCACCGCTCGTGGTTTTGTGGGGTATGCGGTACCCGAAGCCAGTGCACCTGGCTTGTACCTTGAAAACCTACAGGGCCAGCCCCCCCAGCTTTTATTGCCTGTCACCCTGTCAGACCCTTATTCCTTTGGGGTGAGTGCCGATGGCAAGACGTTTTTGGTTTCAAGCCCAATAACGACCAATCAAACCAGTGAACCAGAAGCCGATACCTCTAAGTTTACTCTATGGCTGGCCCACAACGGGGGCCTCAAGCGGCTATCCCCGGCGACGGGATTGTATTCCCCCCAGCTTTCGCCCGATGGGCAAACCTGGTGGGCATTCCAACGCCGGGGCACTCAGCAAGTTCTGGTCAAAGGCGACCTTTCTGGCCACTTCAAGGTCATCTACCAAGCCAAAAACCATCTTTTGCAAACCCTGGCGGTGTCACCCGACGGTCAATCCCTCGTGTTTGTCGACAACCTAAGGGGGCAACAGGGACTAACCATCACCGACGCCAAGGGAAAGGTCAAAGAACACCTGAATACCGGTGCCGCCTTGTACTTTCCCCGTTGGGTCAGCCCGACCCAGCTCACAGTTTCAACCGATCAAGCGGGTCGTCTTGACCTGTGGTTGGTTGACGTTCCGCACCATACCTGGCAGAGGCTACCCCGTGACCCGGTGGGTGATGCCTCAGGAATCTTGGTTAACAATAGCCTGCTGTATCAAACCTATACCTGGCAGGGCTGGGCGCTTAAGCAGTACAAGAACCTTAGCTTACCCGCCAGCCAGCCACTTCCCCTGGTTGCCGACCAGCCCAGTCCTCCACCGGTCAAGGCTTCCCCTGTGCTGGAATCCCACCCCTGGTGTGACCTTCCCCTTCCCTACTTGTGGATCCCGTTTCCTTTTCCGTCAGTGACAGCCTCGGGTCAAACCTGGACCGTGGGGGCGGGAGCCCTTTTGGAGGGTACATCGCCGCTCGAAACGCAATCGTGGCAGTTAATAGGTCTGTATGTTCCACAACAGAACCAGTTGGTGGCAGGAAACTTTACCTATTCGTGGCGGGCGCCCGGCTGGCAGGGGACCGTGTCAACAAGCCGTACCCTTTTGCAACCCACTACCAACGAAATGTTTGACGCCGCCGATCTGGTGGCCTCGGTACCCTGGGGCGAGTGGGATTCTCCTCAACTGCTTAACCGCTCAACCCTTCAGGCGGCCGTGGTGACGACGAGTGATCACACCTCAACTTGGGCGACCAATAACGTGCTCACCCAAGCGGCGTTCCAATGGGGTCAAGCCAACCCCAATGCCGCCATCAACCAACCCTACGGATCCTGGGGCTGGTCCGAAAGAGCTGTTGCGCAGTGGACGTTGCCCGTTTGGAGTCAAAACATTCTCAAAACCGATGTTTTCAATACTCTTCAGGCGGGAGTCCCCGTCGGCCCCATGCTTTTTCTGGGGCGTTTGAAAACAACCGTCGATAGCCTGGGTTCGTTGATTTTGATGACCCCGTCGTACTCGCCCTCGCCCCTCAACACCCAGGGAACCGCCAGTGACTGGAGAACTGACGCCCAGCTCGAAATAACTTGGCCTTTTGGTTTTGCTGACCTCAACCTGCTGGGGTTAGGGGTCCCCCTTCAAGGCTTGAGTGCCTGGGCCGATGCCGGTGCCCAGGGCCAGTGGCAAGCCTCGCCATCCTTTGACCAAGGACTGACGTATGGTGTTGAGTTCAATACCGTGCTGATCATTGGTCAGATTCACCTCCCCTTCACGGTGGGGGTAGCCGCCCAGGCCGAAAGTGGAGTGGGGGGCTTTCTTAACCCCCAAGTTTACGTGGGCGTTACCCCCGATTCTTTCGTTGCGGGTCTAGCCCCTGCTCCGCGCGCACACTGAGCCTACCAGGACGAAACAGTTGACGACTG
>JAJXVP010000154.1 GCA_021782055.1 bacterium
GGAGCCAAAAATGGAGCGGCACGAGCCCTGCTTTGACACCAAAACCGAGAACCCCCAGTGTCAGCAGAGTGGCCATCGTCGCCGGTTCTAAAGTCGTGGTCAGGGTTAAAAGAAAACTCCCCGTTGCTGCTTTCCAGAGGGAAAACAACAGAAACAAGGCCAAAGTCCCCGCGTGAGTTGCTGTCAGGTAGACCCAGCCGGAGCGCCGTGTTTCGGGGTGCTGGTGTTCGGCAGTGGCGGCAAAAAAGGCCGCTAAGGCCATAACTTCCCAGAATAACAGAAAGGATAGCCCGTCGCGTGCCAGGGTAACCAGGGCCATGCCAGCGGCAAGAACGCCAAACGAAACCTGAAGTTGTTGTTCCGAGGCTCGCGAGGGGGTAAACGGGCCGTGTCCGACCGCCCACAGCCCAGCGGCGGGGGTGATGGTAAAGATCAGGACAAGAAAGGGGGCACTCAGGGCATCGATACCCAGAGTGAACACCGGCGACCCGGGAAGTTGCCAACTTAGCAGTTGTGCTGGGTGACCCAGACTCACAAGTGTACCGACTAAGGCGATAGCGGCTCCGAAGAGAGCTATTGTTGCCGTGAGCCTAGCGGCTCGACGCGGGGCTAGGGGAAGAAAGCCGGCAAAGCCACTGAGGGCGGTAAGGGCGACTCCACCAAGAACCAGGGGGATCGAAGACGAGTAAAGGTTCATGGCTGATTCCCTTTCAACAGGGTGGCAAGCGATGCCCAAGGCAGCTGAGTCGCTAAAAAAATCAAAGCGGCGATAAAGACATACAGAACGTATTGCTGGGCGAGTCCCTGAGGTAAACGGCGCAAGACGACAAAAAAACGTGGTAGGCGAAAGGGGTGTCGTGGTGGTCGGCGTAAAAGCCAACGCCACTGCTGGCGCAACGGTCGGCTCAACGATGACGCCGTGTACTGCATCCGTGCCGAAGGTTGTGCGTACCCACAGTCCCAGGTTAAGGCGCGGGGACTGCGGCGAAAGACCTTGATCGACACGGCGGACACCAAAAGGAGGAGCCCTAAAATCCCCGTAAAAAGACTCAGGGTGTTCAACGGAACGGCCCCCGATAGCGGCCGAGCTAAACCTGGTGCCAAAAGTGCGGTTACGGGGTCCAAAAGCGGGGCGCTCACCCACGGAAAAAGACCCAAGAACGCGCACAACCCCCCCAGGACAAATAACGACGTGGTCATGAGGGGGTTCTCGCCAGCCTCGAAACTCGAGGATGTTCGGGGCAAACCCAAAAACATCGAGCCGGTTACTTTGACAAAACACGCCAAGGCCAGAGCGCCCATCATCGACAATGCGGTGACAGTTAATAGGGTTGCTAAACTGAGGGCGCCTGGTCCCGAAAGCGCTGAAAGTGAGCCCATGACAATCAGCCATTCACTGACAAAGCCATTGAGGGGGGGCAGACCCGTGATCGCCGCCGCACCGAGAAAGAACAACCCGGCTGTGAGGGGGAGCTTGGTCAATAAGCCGCCCAGAGCATCCAGGTGTCGACTACCGGCGGCTTTGACCGCCGTGCCTGCTCCTAAAAAGAGGAGTGACTTGAACAGGGCGTGGTTCAGGACATGCAATAGCGCCCCCGCAAGACCCAGGGTGTACCAAAGGGGTTGATGAAAAGTCTTTCCCAATAGGGCCAAGCCCAGACCGAGTGCGATGATACCGATATTTTCGACACTATGGTACGCCAAAAGGCGTTTAATATCGTGCTGAGCGAGAGCTTTGACAACCCCAAAGATTCCGCTGACAGCACCCACCGTTAAAAGAATAGCTCCCCAAAGTGCCGGGGGGTGGGGGATTAGAAACAACATGCGGACCAAACCATAGATGCCCATTTTGATGAGGACACCAGATAGAAGGGCAGACACCGGGGTGGGGGCCCCGGCGTGGGCCGAGGGAAGCCACACGTGCAGGGGAACCAGGCCCGCTTTGAGGCCAAAGGACAAAAGAGCGATCAAAAAGAACAGGGTCAGACCCGCGCCCGAGACTGGGGTGCTCAACGGTATCAGCAGAAAACTTCCCGAAAAGTTCTTCCACAACAAAAATAAAAAAATCAGACCAAGGGTACTCAGGTGAGTGGCCACGAGGTAGAACCAGCCAGCCTTACGGGCTTCGGGGGTGGTGTCGGGCGAATTGATAAGAAAAAAGCCCGACAAGGCCATCAGTTCCCAGCCTACCAAAAAGACGAGGGCGTGCCGGGCGGCAAGTAACAGTGACATTCCGGCAATTGCCAAACCCCAAAAGACACCGAGTGAAACTTCACCTTGAGGCGAAGGTTGGTTGGCATAATACCCTTGGGCATAGAAAAGGCCCCAGAACCCCATCACGTAGACAGGGATCAAAAAAAAGGCAGTTAAGGGATCAACTTGCACAAGGTTCGAGGCAAGATGGGGGAGCTTTTGGGTCCAGGGAAGGCTTAGCCCCAGCAGGTGAGTTATGGCCAAACCGAGCCCCAACGCTCCCGCTAGACCCAGTAGAAGCAACTGGGGTAAAAACCGACTTTGGCGAAAAACCAAGCGTGGCAGACCCGAGAGTCCAGCTAGCACGATGACCGCAAGAAAAATCATACTTCAGACCGTTGCTCAGAGGGTTTGTCAGACCGTTGTGGAATTGCTTTTTCGCTGGCTTCAATGCGGTTAAATAGAGTTTCGCGGGTGGCGCGTTCCCGCAGAGCCTGGCGTAGACCTTCGTCGCGAAGGGCAAAGCCGAGCCTCGACAAAAGGTGCAGGTGGGCGCGGACACTGGGACTGATGATGGCAAACATCGTGTCAACGGGTTTGCCATCGATGGCCCCAAAATCGATGGGGTGCTCTAAGAAGCAGAGGGTAACCGTTGGTTTTTGAATGTGCAAAATGACGGGGTTACGAACGTGAGGAATGGCAATACCATCACCGATTCCGGTTGAGCCCAGTGATTCCCTGGCTAAAAAGACTTCATAGAGATATTGCCTGTCCACTTCGTCAGGCAAGTTTAAAACATCGGTGATGGATTTGAGTACCGACGGCCCATCAGCGCCCTCGAGGCGGTAAACAACCCCGCCGGCCTTGAGGGCTTCGGTCAAAGAGGGCAAAAGCACCGCATCGCTCGATTCGGCAAAGATTTCGGGCGAGACCTTCATCCGTTGACTTGTAGCCCACTCTAAAATTTCGGCCCGGTTGAAGCGTACCTGCTCGTTGATGCGGTAAAACGGAATAGAGCCTTTTTGTATCCATCGGTAAATCGTTTTTTCAGAAACGTTCAAAATGGAGGCGACGTCTTTGACAAACAACTGCATACAGAAATTATTTTCCTGATGTCCAAAAATGTCAATCGAAAAGGACATATGTCTAGTTAGGTGTAGGAATGAGAAAGGGGGGCGATCGTACCGCCTCTGTCTGAGTTTGTGTCACAAAACGGTTGAGTTTGTGATTAAAAACAGATGAGTTTGTGATTACATCACGATGCAAAATAGACGTAAAACCGCTGAGATTTAACCTCAAAGTTTTCTAGCTACAAGCTACAAAGCGCCTATGGCGAGATCTGCGCTATTGCCTTTCGAAAAGCCTCTATGCCCTGAGCCCCCACGATGCCGACTTTGTCGTCAATTACATAGGTGGGAACTCCACTCACTCCAAGCTCACTCGCTTCGCGGAGCGACTCTTCAAATCGGGTACGGAACTCTCCTGCTTCAACGGCTTTTTCCATGTCGTCCGGGTCTAGCCCGACTTCGACGGCTACCGCTCTGAGTACCTCCCAGCGGCCGATATCGTTACCCTTCCCAAAGTATTGGTCAAAGACGGCGCGGTGAAACTCTTCACCTCGGCCCTTGTCGACGGCATACTCGGTGGCCTCGTGTGCCCTTTGCGTGTTGGGCATAAAGAAATTCTGAACAAAGGGAAGCCCTGCCGCTTTGGCCCGTGCTGGAAGCGGGTTGTGCAAGGCTAGCCTGGCTTGGATTTCTTTAGGGAGAGCCATCCCCTCGGGGGGCGTATCGGGCCGCAAAAAAAAGGGTTTCCAGCGAACCTCCACCGGGCGTTCGGCGCGGAGTTCGTTAAGCACGGCTTGGCCCACATAGCACCAGGGGCAGACATAATCGGAATACACGACAAGACGAGTCATAGTGAATCTAAGATAGAAACAAAGCAACCGCGCGGGCAAGCGAGACTCGCAGGCTCTTCTTTAAACGGTTGTGACAGCACTTGGCTGGTGGTAGTAAATAGAATAGAGATAATCACAACCAAATGGAAATATTTTTAAAAAAAACGTGCCAAATCATGATTTGGGACGACTTTTTTTTTCTTTTTGAAGTAAAGTTCATTTCCGGAATGTGAGTCGTTCCTGGAGGATACAGCATTGATAACCTTACCGTTGGCTTCAACAGAAGCGAAGTACCAAACCCCCGAGCTCGTTGAGCTGGGACAGGTCACGGAGTTAACCAACTATACCGTCAGCGTGACGGCGCAGTGAGGATGAGAATGAAAATGATGAAAGGACTTAGCTTAACCGTAGTCGGAGTAGCTTTGGCAGTCTTGGCGGGGTGTTCAAACCCTACCCAGGCTTCTGTGAGCGGGAATAGTTCGACTAGCGGAAGTGCAGGAGGTAGCGGAGTTGCCACAGTTTCGGTGACGGCAAGCACTTCGCCAGGGTCACCCCGAAGCTTGATTAGTGATAGCACCGTGACGAAGGTGTTGTTTGTGGCGATTCAAAATGGCACCAGTGAAGGAAGTGGAACACTGACGCCGAATGGGACAGCTTGGACCGGTAGCTTTCAGGTACAGGCCAATGGGCCAACAGATTTTTGGGCGTATGCGTATAATGCAAGCGATGCGGTGGTATGGAGTGGGTTGACGTCGGGGTTTACGGTTAACTCCACAGGAACAAACTCTGTGAGTATCCCCATGAGTCAATTAGCTAATGAGACCTCGGCCAATATTGGCACACTGGTTCCGGTAGCAGGGGGAACGTTCACCATGCTGTCGGGGGGCCCGAATATGACGGAGAGCACGTTTCATATGAGTGCTAACTTGATTACAGGTGCCGAATATGCAAGTGTTACGGGCTTAGCCGACCCCAGTAATTTTAGAGTAGTTAATAATCATCCCGTCGAAACGGTAAGTTGGTATGCTGCCCTCGTATTTTGTAACGATTTAAGTATTAAGGAAGGTCTGACTCCTGTGTACTCGATTAGCGGAAATACCAGTCCCTCAGCCTGGGGTACGATTCCCACAGTTGACAATACGATTTGGGATGCTGCAACGGTCAACTCAAGCGCCAATGGGTACCGTTTACCGACCGAGATGGAATATATGTGGGCGGCGATGGGTGGCATGAGTGATGGGCTGAGTAGTGATCTTGTTGGTGGCGTTAATACGGGAGGGTACAACAAAGGGTATGCGGGAAGTACCGAAGCAGGCGGAGCCCAAACGAACATAGGAACCTATGCCTGGTATTCGACTAATAGTGCCGGCACAACCCATCCTGTGGGAATGAAGTTACCAAACGAGCTAGGGATTTACGATCTCAGTGGGAATGTTTACGAATGGTGCTGGGACTTGTATGGAAGCTACCCCACGACAGCGCAAACGAATTATCAGGGACCCGCTTCGGGGTCTTCGGGCACGTACCGCGTCTTTTGCAGCGGCAGTTGGAGCAGCTTTGCATCTTTCTGCGCCGTAGTCTTCCGGGGCAGCGGCGATCCGATCAGCCAGAACTACTATGCCGGGTTCCGGGTTGTGCGCTCCTAAAGGTCTCTAAAATAAAAACCACAGACAGGCCGAACGCTAAGTCGGCCTGTCTTCGGCAACCTCACTTGTCGAGGGCCGGCCAGCTGGGCTATATTAAGCTAATGTCATCTCACTCCCCCGCCGATTCTCGGGGTTATCAAATCCTTCACAAAGTCTTTTTGGTAGGTCTGTTTCTTAAGGGTGCCAACGCTCTGTTGGAGCTTGTGTCGGGTTTGGTGCTTTTGTTGTTGCCCGTAGCGACCCTGCAAAGTGCTGCCGAAACGGTGCTTAGGCCTTTGATGCGAGCCCTCCCCGAGGGACCGTGGCATGCTCGGTTAGAACGATTGACGGCTTCGATTACTCCTGATGGGACTTTGTTTGCCGCCTGGTATTTTCTTAGTCATGCCTTTGTGAAACTCTTGGTTGTCGTGTGTTTGGTTAAGGGTTGGGTATGGGCTTACCCGCTCAGTATTGCCGTCTTTGCGGGGTTCATGACCTTTCAAACGTGGGAGTTTTTTCATGGGCATGCCCTCATGTATATGCTTTTGAATATAATGGATGTTTTCTTGATTTTTCTTACCGTCAACGAGTGGCGCCATGCTCTTCGCTTAAAACAATTGAAAACCGCGTAAATTGCTCAGTTTTTTTTCTTGAAGGCTTGCAGACAGCGCCTCTTAGGCTAAAACTATCTCTATGCGCTCCCTAACGAACAAAGCCGAGTTTCTTTCTCAACGTGAACACCTTTTGTTTTTTCGCGCTCTCAACGCTGAAGCCAAAGAGTGGCTGTGGAATAAGTGCGAGATTGTCGACTTTCAAGAAGAAGAGCTGGTGGTCAAGGTCGGCGATCTCAGCCCGTCCTTTTTTGGCATTCTGACCGGTTGTGTAGGGGTCTCGATGGCTGAAGAAGGCCGTGACGTCTACTTGAACACCCTTGGTGCGGGGCAGATTTTTGGTGAAGCCGCCATGTTTCTTAAATCCCCTCGAACCGCCACCGTCAAGACCTTAGAGCCCAGTGTGATTCTTAAGCTGACCCGCT